>WRHT01000001.1 GCA_009783115.1 Desulfovibrionaceae bacterium
ATACCGAATTTTCCACTCCAGAGCCTTCTTGCCGGTAAAGCCCATCGCGACCAGCGTGAAACCGTCGCGTGTGAGGTTGTACATGGGGCGAGGTTTGCCCTGATCATCGGTGTATTCGGCCAGCCGAAAATTCGGCTCGCTAAACTCAGGCGCGCAATCAGAGACAATTCGGCGCACGACATCCACCACATGCGTATGCCGTTTTTCAAAATGTTCAGAGACATTCAGGCTGGAAACAGTGGGACAACCCCTGACAAGGGAAACGAGAGATTGAGACATGAAAAAACCTCCGTAGATCTTGTGAATTGGCATCTGCAAAACGCAAAAATGCCGGGTGTTCACACGGCCTACGGAGCCGCTGCCAGCCTTTAGCTTACGCTTGGACATCTCTGGCACACCCGGCAAATATGGCGCTGATTATACCCGAATTTCGGGCAAAGAAAAAGGCCAAACTGTCGGGTGGCGTGGCCGCCGTAGGGTGTTGTGAAGCACCGTTAAGGCAAGGAATAGCAAGGGGCGGGGAGGAAGTCAAGAGTTATTCGGTGGGTTCTTTCCCTTTAGCATAGAACCCGATAACCGCCCGAAGTGCCCCGGTGTGCTGGTAAATATCCAGAACTTTGTCCAGCTTGTGCAACGTGGTCGTTTTGTTTTTCTGGTCAAAAGTTTCGAGGACGAGCTTGGCGGGGTTATTAAAACGCAAACGGCAAATGGGTTTACGGTTATTATCGTCCAGTATGATGCTGCAATAACTCGCGGCGTCGCGGGCGAATATCCTTTCCGGGGCTGCGATGTCACTGATAATAGCCCGGACAATATAATATCCCTCAACTTCTTGAGGCGTGGTTTCAATACCGTCACCCTGGCGATTTCCCAGAATATATACAGGTTCGGTGCTCCCTTCCACTTGCCCCTGTGCGCCATCTTTCTGGTCTCCGGGCAATTGCATGACACTTCTCAGTCGCGAATTAAGAATGTCATTGATATGGTGCTCAAATGCGGATTTTATCCGCGTCCTGAATCCTTCAATGACTTTCTCGGTCAGTCTCCCGTCGTATATTTGAGATGCAAAGTGCCGTATAAAACCTTCGGACGGGGATTCAATTTCTTCAGCTACGAGCTTTTTGAGTTGTCCAAGGTATTTGAGTTCCTGGGCGGCATCAAGGGCGGTTTCCAGATCGAAACAGTCATTGCACAGCTTTTTAATTTCCGGAATCAATGCCTCTTCCACGGCATTAAAATCCAACGTCATGAATGGTTTTTTATCCATGACGTTTTTATGATCTAGGTCGGTGAAAAATTTATAGACCACACCGTCTGTCAGAATGGCGATTTTGACAGTCAACAGACTCTGGAAGTATTGCTGTAGTTGAGCCTCCTTTACGCCGTCCAGAACTTCGCCAACCTTTTTAGCTTCAATAATAATAACAATATCGCCGCCGCGTTTGATGGCGTAGTCCACTTTGCACGCCTTTTTATTGCCAAAATCGGCTGAATATTCCGGGATGACAACGCGCGGATCGTTAGGTTCATAGCCAAGAAAACGCATGAAGGGCACTATTAAAGCCATTTTCGTGGCTTCTTCGGTGGTGACGTGGTCTTTGAAATCGGCAACCCGTTTCGCATGAGCCTTTATGCCATCGGAAAAATCCATGACTGCCTCCGGATTTTGAGGGTGGGGAATCTTCTGTTACCACAAATCCGGCTACGCGCAAGGTTCAGATTGAATCTGTATATGGAGATTGATTATATTAGGATATGCGGGTATAGTGATATTAAGAGGCAAGAGAAAATATGACCGATACGCCCTATGTAAAATGTGCCGTACTTCATAAAAATGGCCTGTTTCTTGAGGCCGCGCCGGGATGTGCTGAAGAACTTTGGATATTTCTCGGAAAAAATGTCGGCTGGGGGAGATTTACAGAACTCCCTTTTCAGCCAGGAACGTTTGGATTATGCGAAGTGCTTCCGGAGCCTTCTCCAGGCCATAATCCAGAGTCCGTAGTGCAAGGTGTTTTATGGCGTCGGCTGGAAGCGATCGCAGCTGACCAGCAAATCTCAGCTTATCTTGCTGATTTAGAGAGTCATGGGCGCGGATTTTGCCACAAACTTTTCTATGAGTTTACGGGCTTCCGGATCGGAATTTAAGGAAAGGACAGCGCAAAGCTCTTCAAGTTCGGCAAACGGCTTTTTCAGCAGAAAATGGGTAAGCCAATCAAATTCCGCCTTACTCGTGTACCAGTTGCACAACTCACAACCAAGCGTGTGCAGGGTGCGATTGCTTTCTTCTATCAGATCAAGAGATTCAAGGCTGCGGACATGACGCACCACGCTTAATATCAACACCCGCATAATCGCGGGAGCAATCAGTCGGTCATAGAATAAGGGCTTTGATTCCGTATTTTCCACAGCGCGGGATACGGCCAGGCAGACCTCAATATCTTTTGTGCATGCAACCATAGCTGTCATAGTTTCATGAAAATCACGGGGGAGGTATTTTGTCAAGACGGCAACCCTCATCCCTCCCGCTGGTCAAAAAATTTCAGCACCTGGCGCAATTCAGCCATCAGGAAGTGATTTTTATTTCGTTCAACCCACCCCTGGACCCGGGTATCCAGGGATTGCATCATGCCCTTCTGTTGGTCCTCCGGGATGAAATCGCATTGGCCCACGTTCTTGCGGCCACAGAACCGTTCCAGGATGAGCCGGGTTTCCAGTTCATCCAGTTCCATGGCCGCGCACATCTCGCGCATCGTGTCTTTGTTGACGTACTTCCCGAGGTAATCCAGGAACCAAAGACGGGCCATGTCAGTTGGTAGCCGTCAGCATTGCCTTCCCCGCCCCGGTCAGCATGAACTCTTTGGCGCAACACCCGAAGTCATAGGCGAAAATCAGCCCGCGTTGCTGTAAATACTGCACAATCTGCATATTGGCGGCGAACTCCGGACTTGGCCCGGACGCCCGCTCCCAGTAAATGCGGTCCCGGTCCACCAGGGTCAGGACGCGAACGATTTCAGCCTGGGCGAACACGGTTATGACGCCAGTCCGGACAGTTCAGCCCGGAGCGCGGCGACTTCGGCCTCAATAGCGTCCAGCTTTTCCCGGTCAAAATCCGTGGCTATGCCGTCCGCAACGGCCCGCAAAGGCCGAATGCTTTCCATATCCAGCGCGAACATCCTGTCCATGATTTCCACCTTTCGCTGGGCGGCCTGGTCCTCCGGCGTCGGCGGGGGCGGATCCTCCGACCAGCCTTCCGGCAACGGGCCAATGTCTTTGATGGTGTACGGCTCGCCGTTCATATAACCTTGCCTGTCGGCGCGTTCCTGTCCGTCATCCTTGCGGTGGTCCTCCACCTGGACCCATTTGCCGTTTTTTTCGCAGGGCCAGAAACCGGGGATAATCTCCGGCGCATTGCCGCGCAAGGCATTCTCAGGAGGCAAAGAATTTGGATTAGCTTCAAGGCTATGCGTATAGGGGCGCAAGGGATGTAACGTATCAAAATAATGATTTTGCATGATCATACTCCTAAAAATATCGCGGGAGTCATACGTTTGTTAAGAGAACGGTTTTCAGTAGATGTTCGAGCCTGATAACTAGCGGCAAAATAAACATGATGGTGTGTGTATGTGCCAGATGAAGAAGAATATAAAGCGCTAGTGCTTGATGATGTAGTTGTAAATACGCCGCTTGTGGCAACCCCTGCGCGAGAGGTTAAATTATTTATGCCCCCTGTCAGCTGTTGCATTGCATCTGTTTCTATCACACCAGGGGTAACGCCAGCGCGAAGGAAATACCCTCGGCCATCGGTATAAAACATATTTGGAACGTTGATAGTTTGATTAGGTGCAGTTCCAGAAATAGTAATTTCCCAATCAGCTTTATAATTTGCAGATAGCCCGTTAAGTACCTGGCCCTGTTTTGTAGCAAGTCCATAACGATCGTTATTGCAATAATACCAGCCAAAAGGCAGTTCCGTGTTTCTCCACGGTTTAAAATCTATATCGCCGGGGTAAACGGCAAATCCCAATGACAATTCTCCTCGTGCATCTATTCGAAATAACTTGCCGTAATCATCCGGCGTTGGCCGAATTCCGAAATTGGCAACCAGCCGCTTGCGCATATCGGCTATATCCCCTTGCGCAAGCATCACAATCCCATTTCTGACCAGTATGCGGGCAAATTCAAAATCGGCCACCCCCATTCGGTTATATTGCAGGGGTGGGACTACAGGATTCGCCGCCGGGGTTCCCTTCAGAATCATCACATCCCCGCGCCGCGCCCGGTAATCCCGCCGCATGATGACAGAATCCAAACGGGGCAGGGGGTCAGGATTATCCACCGTCAGCAATAGCTGCTCCTGGGTGAATACCGTGCCGTCAACCACACCCAGGAAAGGGCGGACCGCGATGTTAAAACCGTTGGTCCAGATAACTGCCCCGTCCCCGTCGGCCCAATCCGGCGCTTGTGGGACTATGCCGTCCAAAAGATAAACCGCGTTCATCTTGGTCAGCGTGTTGGCGTCGAACATTAAATCCGCAATGCCGTTTTCGTCAGGATAGGATGAAACCGGCAAAATAACCGTATTTCCAAGGGCTGATTCAGACATTTATTATTTCCTCCTCTATCTCGATCATAAATTCATCTTTCATATCGCGCCGGTAGCCAAAAGTGTATTCACGGGAGTAAATATTTTCCCAGAGTTCTTTAAGTTCCGTGCAAAAAAAGGTGGTCTGCATATTCACAAAATAGCTCTGGCAGAATACTTCCCAGCCAACCGCTATGTTGATCCTGTCCTCGGCCGTTCCTTCCTTCGGGGTCACTTCAAACGCTTCATCCACCCGGCGGCGCGACAGTTCAATCACGCCCTCGGCTTGCAGAAGCGCGGCATATTGCGTATCCGTATAGGCGCGCCGCTTGGTCTTCCCCTTGTGGCGCATGGCATGGACCTCGCCCCCGGCGGATTGATCCACGATGGCGGAAAATTCAATGCCTGTGGCCGGGTCAGCTTCGCCCAGGACGGAGATGTAGTTAAAATACTTTTCCGAGTCCGTAGCGAATGACAGGCTTTTGATGTTGCCCAAATCGTCGGATAGCCGGTAGGTCCGCCCCTCCACATCCACGTCTATGCTCAGAGGCCTGTACGCCTTAAAAATCACCTTGCCGGACCGTTCATCCAGGACCGTGCCGAAACCCACGTCATAGGCTTTCGCGATTTGCTCTATGTAGGATAGCACGTTTTTCGTGTTCTTCACGGAAAGATATATGGATTCCCCAACCTCGTTCTCCGTCTCATTCGCCACCAGCCAGCCCGGGGGGGAATTGTCGTTGATCAGCCGGGCCATGATGCGGCCGGCCGCGTTCAAGCCCAGCGCCCCCGCGTCCGGGATATATTCCTTGGTATTTGCGATATACCGCTTGGTCAGGAAGGATTCCGCGCCCTTGCCGCTGATCTCAAGCTCCCGGCTCTCCAGGTCAAACTCCTTTTTCCAGATGCGCCCGACCTGTAAAGTGTCCGACCGGATGATATACAGGGCCTCCCGGTCCATAATCATATCCATGTCCCGGCTATCCGCCACCGGGCATTTCACCAGGAAGGCGTCCGGCTTGTGGAAGACGCTGCGCCATTCCAGGGATGAATAATTCAGCCCGCTGGCTCCATTGATGATAGCCCCCAGGCGGTTGAAATTGGGATCCAGGATAAAGAGCATCGGCGGGGCCGTATCGCGTATCATAACGCCACCGCCTTGGCCCGGAAGGAAATTTCGCAGATGCCGACCTGCGCCCCGGAATCCGCGTTGAAAAACAGGATGTTTTCCCCCGGCACCACTTGGATCATGTGACTCTGGAAGGACAAATCCCTTTTGGCGTCCTTGCCGTTCTTCGTGACGGCCACCAAACCGGATTGCGTGTTAATATAAATTTCATCACCGGGGAGCATGGTGGTGCGGATCTGGATATGCCGTCCGGTGGTCAGGTTGATTATACTGGGGTTAACCACCATGCCGTTGGTGCTTATTCGCGCTTCTATGCCATTGGGCGTGGAATTGGGGTTAAAAACCCGGTATTCCTGCGGCTCGCCCAAAATTCCGAAATAGCGGATATTCACGGCGTCTTCATGATGCCGGTATGCCGTTTCCGTGGTGTAAAAGCGGAAATTCGGCTCCACCCTCGCGCCGATGGCATACCTGTAAGACGTGTCCGAGTAAAAATAGGGGTCGTCAAAGTACAGGTACAGGACAATCCCGGAGGTATCGTACAAATTGCCCTCGTGTTCCTCCATCTCGTAAGGCTCCTCCAGGACGCAGGAGGCGTAATAATTTGAGCCGTTAAACAGCAGACGGAGGTTCAGCCGGGTATTGTGCTGAAAAAAATCCACGAAGGCGGCGCGCTGGTTAGCGTCCAGCCATTCGGTCCTGATTTCCATGCTCCGGTTCATAATCCGGCTGCCCAGCCATAATTCCCCGTCCTGCAAGGCTGATCCGGTGGTTTTCCGGTCAAGTTCGCCAATGCCCAGGCCCTTGACGCTGTAGACCTTAAACGCCTCGCCTTCGCCCATATTCAGAGTGCGCCCGTCCTGACGGGTGAAAAAGAACTTGGTATCGGTGATTACGCGCTCAACCATAGCACCCCCCGCGCCATGCGGCCCGCGTCATGCGCTCAGCTACCCGCTGCGCCTGCCGGGGTGAAAGCTGGCCTTCCAGCTTGAATTCGTTGTGTTGGTGGATCTGCCGGTTGTCGGAACGGGTGAAGGAAGTTCCGCCGCCGATGCTTTCCGCCGCCCGGATCTCGCTGGTGCGGATCAATGCGTCCGCGAATGTCCCGCCGTTGGCCCGGATGCCGCGCATGATCGCCGCTTCCTGGCGGCTCAGAATTTCCTCGCCCTGGGATGCCCAGACCAGGGTTTTATCCTCCGGGTTCCGCGACCGGGGGACCATGCTGTAAAGGTCCGCATTGGCCGGGCCGACAATTCCGCCTTCCCGGAATGACGGCGGAGGCGGGGGCTGCTGGCGGGCAATCATGGCAAGCTGGACCGCGCCCAGGGTGCCAACAATGGAGGCGAAAATCGGCCCCAGGGGGATGCCGTAGGACATCGCCTGAGCCACGCCCTGGGCTATGGACATCATGGCCTGGGCAAGGCTGGCCGCCTGGTTATACCTGAATTTTTTCAGTTCCATTTCATAGACTTTTTTCTCGTGATCCTTCTGCATGGCCTCCATCTTAGCCAGATGGTCGGCCTCAAGCTGCTCCATCTTCGCATTGTGTTCAGCCTCAAGCTCTTCCTTGGTCATGTTGGATTCTTCGATCTGCAAAATTTCCTCGTCAAAGGCCGCCCGGGCCTCCTCAAGCTGTTCCTGGAGCGCCAGATATTCCTCGGCGGACATCATCTCCTGCATCTGTTCAAGGATGGCCGCCCGCTTCTCGTTGTATTCCTCGGTGATTTCCGTCTTGCGCCTTTCAGCCTCTTCAATTTGCTGGAGTTGCTCTTTGTAGGCGTCCTTCATGTCCTGGATCTGCTGCTTGTGTTCGGCTTCCATGCGCTTGCTGGCCGCACGGTATTCGCGCTCGGCCACCTGGATCTGTTGCTCGATGGTCTGGGTAAAAAATTCGGTCAGGGTGCTTATGGATTCTTTCAGGTAGTTGGCGAATTGGGCGACTACCTCTTTCATGGAGACGGTTTGCTTTCCAAGTTCTTTATTTATTGCTGCTAACTGCGCTTTTAACGCTGTGAGTTCATCTCGCATTTCTTTTGAAATAGCTTGACCGGCGGCTTGCCTGGCTTGCATTTCAGCCAAAAGCAATTCAATTCTTTTTTTTGTCCATTCCCTGCGAATTTCTAATATTTCACGTTCTGATTCTTTTTCATTTATAGTTGACATTTTGGCGAGTTCGATTTTTCGCTCATAAAATGTATTTAGGTTTTTCAGGCGTTCCGCCGTAACCTCTCGCTGTGTCGCCTGGATAGCTTTTATTTCTTCGTCCGAAATGCGCCCATTAACCCTGATAGATTCTTCAGCATTGGCAATCTGCATGGCAAGACGGGCGTCCAGATATTCCCGGCGCTTTTCCAGGGACTCCGCGTCAATGGTGATTTCAGCGGCGGCGGCGGCCTTGGCCAGGGTAACGCGGGCCTGATAGGCGGCCTCCAGTTCCCGGCCCGCTATAGCCTGGGTGACTTCCCGGCTTTTATCGGCGACCTCCTGGAGGCGCTTGACTTCTTCTTCCGTCAGGACTTGTCCGGCGGCCACCTGCGCAGCATACTTTTCACGGAGGAGCTTTTCCCGGTCCTGGAGGTATTTTGCCTCAATGGAGAGCAGGGCGTCCGACCGGCCTTGTTCGTCCTTGACCAGGGCCGTGGCGATCTGGCGCTGGGTGGCATATTGGTCTTCAAGCTTCTGGAGTTGGTCCTTTTGGGCCTCGGCTACGCGCCGCGTCAATTCGGCAATTTGTACGTTCAGAGCCGCCTTTTTTTCCGCATTTTCTTCCGCTGCCGCCTTCTCCCTCAGCAACGTGAGGGCGGACTCAGCCGTTTTCCTGGTGAAATCCTCTGTAGCCTTCTTGGCTCCTTCCGTTGCACTGGTGTACTGCCGGAGATATTCAGCTGCTTCCTGGGCAGTTTCTATCTTGGCGGTCTGTTCCAATACGCGGAGAGCGTTTCCGATATCGTCGCTTATCTGGGCCAGGGCTTTTTCTTTTTGAAGAAGTTCATCAGCGCCTACTGCTACGGTTGTCTGGACGGTTGCCAATTCGTCCATACTTTTGATCATACTTTTGAGGCCGGGATGATCTTCATACCGTGCTTCAATTTTTCTCAGTTCCTCAAGGGCATCCGCTGCGGTTATCGTTTTGTCCGTCATCTGTCGAAGTATCGGGACGGCTTCTTGCATAGCTGGACTGAGTTCTTTTGCGCTAATCGTTATTTCCTGAAATCTTTTCCGCATTGTTCCAGCTTTATCTTCCAGTTCATCAAGAGTTTTCTTTTGCTCTTCGTATGCTTTCCGGCGTTCCCTTAGTACTTCCCGCGCCGCCGCGATCTCCATCTGCGAGGCCGTCCTGCCGGATTCCAGGGCCTTTTTGCCAAGCTCCAGGAAGCCTTCTTTCATCTCTTGGATCTTTTTGTCATTCCGGGTCAGGACTTGGTAGAGCTTGTAAAAGGCGGCCACCGCCAC
The DNA here is from genome assembly GCA_009783115.1 of Desulfovibrionaceae bacterium. The sequence continues at coordinate 9,165 of WRHT01000001.1, forward strand.
GCCCATGCCGATCATGAGGGGGCCGCCGACCACGTTGGAAAGACCGCCCAAAGCGCGTGCAAGCCCGGAGGACGCGCCGCTCATGCTCAACATAGCTCTGAACATTTTGGACATGGCTCGTTCCGCGTCCGTCATCGCGGCCTTGGCCTTGTTTAGGGCGGACTGGTTGACGGCTACGGTGATTTCGTGCTTTTTCCCGGTCAGTTTTTGAATTGCTTTTTCAACGGAGGCGAGGTCGCGTTTCACCTTGTCGGTTTGCGGGGCTTCAACAAGGATTTTCCGGCGCTTTTCCAGCTTTTGCAGACCCCGCTCAACCTTCTCAAGCTCTTCCTGGGCCTTCCGCAAGTCCCCGGCGGTTTCAATCTTGATTTCCTGTTCGCTCTTCTTCTCAACGCCATCAAGGGCGTCAAGTACCCCTTCCAGCCCCTCAGTAGCCTCTTCCGCGTCAATCTCGATCTTCGTGCGCCCGAGGCCCGTAACTTTCTGTTTTACAGCGTCAAGCACCCGGCCCAGCTTATCTACGTCGGAGGTGTCAACCTTGACGTTGACTTGCATCATGTCAACTGCATCAGCCATTTGCCGCCTTCCTCAACTCCCGCGCCCGCACATCCAGCCATGATTCCCGCTGTTCCGCCTCCGGGCGTTCCCGGACGGCCAATGCCACCCGCCGCTTAATCCGGGCAACCTCAGCCCTGTATTTCCTCTCCGCCGCCGTTTTCGCGGGCAGGGTGGAAAGATCCAGCGCCCGATAGTGCATGTAGTAATCCCTGAGCATGGTCCCGGAGAGCGGGAGGCTGTTCACCAGGGCCAGGAATTTCCACCAATGGAGGGTATCCTTCACCTCGCACAAATCCACCCCGTAAACCTGCAAAAACGCCGCATAGATGGCCTCAAAGTCCTCGGCATAGTCCAGCACCCTTTCGCGGGGTTTCCGGCTCTCAGGGGCCCCCTGGGGCGTTTCCTGCCCCCCTCTGAAAAACCACCATAGCCGCTCAAATATCCCGGCCCTGGTTTTCCCCGGGAGCGATCCGGGCCATACCTCCCGCCCGTCCCGCTCCCAGGAGATGATCGCGTCTTCCAGAATGCGCAAAGACTCGCCCGGCGCGCAGACCTCAAGACGTTTGCCCAGGCGTATCCAGAAGGCCGCCCCGGTGTGGATCTTTACCGTGTTTCCGCCGACCTCAAATCCGCTCGGCAGTCCCGTATCAAACCGCATCGGGAATACAGCGGCGCACCGCATCCGCCGCCAGCCGCATGTAATCGTCCATGATCATGGCATCCAGATCCGGCAAAGCTTCCTGGTACGCCTCCGGTCCCAGCGCCCACTCCATAGCCCTGAAGGCAAAGTAGAGGGTTCCCATCGGGTTTTTCTCCTCTTGGGCCATCTGAACGGCGCGCACTACCCCGGCGGGCAAAGTGTGGGGCGTCCCCACAAGATCATAGACCCGCCCGCCGATCTCCACGGTCATTTCACGCATGATGTTGTCACGCATGGCTTATGCCGCCGTGATGGTGAAAATGTCGGAGATCTTCAGGGTCGGCACGGAAGTGAAAGCGTTGGCCGTCCAGGTTTCCTCATCCGGGTCGTAATTGGCGCTATCCGTCCCAAGCTCCACATAACCGGAAGTAATGTCGCCGGTAGTGCGGATTTCGGAGATGATGCGGGATTCCTCGCCGCCCGCGCCGCCAAGACTGCTGACCGTGATTTTGACCTTGGCCGACTGCGCGAAACAGGCGTCCGGCACCCTGGTCCCGTCTTCTTTCACTCCCAAGTTGGCATAGACCAGCAAGGCGTCATATTCCTCGTTCACCTGCTGGAGGAGGCCGGAGGCCATGATCATGTCATGCGCCGGGTTGTTGGGAGTTAAAGGGAATTCCAGCGGGAAGGTGAAGCCGCCCGGAGTATTTTTTACGGTCGGCAAATTCTGGTCAATGGTGCGCCGTTCCTCGCTTTCCACGGATATGGCGTAGGCGCTGTTTTCAACGCCTTTGCCGATGAAGTGATAATGCGTCCCGCCGTCCAGGCCGGAATGCCTCAGAAACGCCCGCCATTCGGCGCGGTTGTAGGTCGGATTTTGCAGAGCTTTAAGAAGATCGTAAGCCATGATGTTATCCCTCGCAGAGTAGGTTAAATCTCAGATCCAGCGCGTATCCGCTGTATTTCTCCGTGGCGATGACCTGGGCCGGCCTTGCCGCGGCTTCCATTGCCTTAAATTTCACGCCGGCCGGCAGCTGGGGAATTATCCGCCGCCGCGCCATATCCTGAAGCCTGTCTGACAGTTCCTCCAGGTACACGGCAAAGGCGATATATTCCGCGCCGTCCGGAACGATGGCCTGTTTTGACAAAAGCTCAAAAGACCATGTCTCAAGCCGTGTTCCGTCAATGTACCTTTTGGCTACCGCGCCGGAGGCGTTCATCTTCATACGGATGCCGGTCCATTCTTCCCCGGCTTCGCCTTCGGCTATTTCCACCTGGAGGCCGGTTTCCGGCACTCCCGGCAGGGCATTGAGGGCCGTCTCGATGAAATCCCTGACGGCCTTGTATATGTCCGTATTCCGGCTCATTTGAGCATCGCCTTGAAGCCTTTAAGGAGTTCATCCTTGTGCTGGGCCGCCGCGTATTCCGTCCAGCGGGAGCGGGGTTCCCTGATGAGATTTCCTTCCAGGGCCGCGCCTTTGCTGTAATTGAACGGCTTGCCGTCTTTCGTGACGCCATACCATTGCCAGAGCGTATATATTGACCTGTAAATCCAGCCGGTAGCGGTGTTTTTACTGGTCCGCAGTTCTTCATCTTCGTTTCCTTTCTGCTCTCTCTCGCCCGACCCGCCGATCCGCGTCCCTTCTTTGGTGGTGTATTGGAATGTGTGTTGCAGAGCGCCGGTCTCCATCGGCGTATAGGAATCACACTTCTTCTTGCACTCCGCCACCAGCCAGTTGGTTGCCGTCCGGATTTTGGCCTCCACCGCCTTTTTCGCGGCTTTCAGGGCCTCTTCGTCCAGCGCGATTTCAATTTGGAGTTTTGCCACGGACTACCCCACAAGCTGGATATTATGCAGGGTATCCGCCGCGCAGGTGGCTATACGGGAAGTTTTCAGGAGACGCATCCCCAAGGCGGAAAAACGCGCCGCCGTCATATCCTTGGCCGGGATGATCTCTCCCGCCGGGAATGACTCATGCTCCCCGGAGAAAAGCCACATATCCGCGTGGAGCGTGAAGAATCCGGTCAGTTGTTCCTCATCCGTGAGCAATTTCCAGCCCGGCGACAGGGCCAGCTTCCGCCCCCCGGCGTCCGTGTTTACGGCGTCATAAACAACCTGAAAGTGCATCTCGGTATTGACCGCCTGGCCGAAGCGAAACGCCGGAGCCTCCTGCATATTTATATACTTGAGAACCACCGGAATAAGCCCCGGTTGATGAGTCAGGGCATTAAACACCGTCACCGTATGCGGCAGAAACCGCCGTTCAATCGGGCGAACCTCTATCTTGCGCATAACCCCGCCCCTGCCAGCAGAGGCCGGACAAAAGGCGATATATTCGCCTGCCCGGCCCCTGCCACGTTGAAGGAATAGGTTACGCCGTTCATTCCTTGAGACGCCACGTCACTTTTGATCGCGCCAAGCTCGCGCATGTGGGCGATTTGCAGAGCCACGGCCCGATTGTAAATCTCCAATCCGGACTCAGTAAGCTCCGACAGGCTGAAAACCATCATGTCCAACACGATGGCCTCAGCCTGGACGGTCAAAAGCTCTTCACCCGTCATCAGGATTACTCCGTCTCCACCTTGGCCGCCCCCTTTGCTGGAGCCTTCGGGAGTGCCTGGGCCCCGGATTGGGTCTTCGGTTTCGGCGTGTAAACCTTGTATCCGGCAGCGGTGTATTTACTCACCTGGTCCGGATTTATCCTTCGGCTGATGCCGTTTTTGCGCACGATTACTTTTTCCATGATTCCTCCTATTCTTTATGCGCGTAGATGGCCGGCGCTTTGTTCGTTGGGACGAAGATGTCGTGGTAAATACGGTAGTCAAACTGCGTGGCGTTGGCCCGCTGGTTGACCGTGGGGCCGAAAATGCGCGGGATGGCATGTTTGGTTACCGCGCTCACCGCCGGCAAGTGCACCAGCAGGAAGTTAAGAGGGGTTTCATCAGCACCCTTCACGAATCCGCCTTGCGCTTCGCCATCCATTCCGGAAAGCAACTGAATACCCGAGAAGAATCGCGCCGGAGGCACGATGGTGATATTGATCCCGTCCAAGGTGTCAAAGTTGGAATCGGAACTCTGTGCCGGAACCAGGCGTTCGCGTTCTACCTTGTCACGCCGGAGCATGTGATACATTCTCACCGACATGAAAACATGGCGGTTTTCCTGGGGAACTTCCGCATTGTCCAGAGTCTCCAAAGCAACATCCCAGGCGGCGATAGCCTCGTCGGCGGCATTAAAATACAGGCTCTCCATATTCCATGCCTGGTTGGCAATCTTGGCGAAACGCAGGGCATCGATTTCCGGAGTGACGTATTCATCCATGAACTGCGCCACCAGGTTGAGCAGCGGCAGGTCCAGGGCTTCGGTGTTGTCCATTTCGTCCACCTGGAAGAGACGGCCCCGGTCGTATTCCAGGGAATAGGGGTCCCATTCCAGGGTGATGTCGCCGGAGACATACCCATCGGCCCGGCTGTAATCGCCAAGCCCCTGGAGGGACTGACGGGCGATCCAGATAACCTTGGGGTTGTCGCTGGGGCGGATATAGGCGTTATTGCCTTCCAAAATGGCGGATCTTGCCCCCATGAGATAGATCCGATCCAGGGCCGCTTTGTAGAGTTCGGCAAGGCTGATGTTATTAGCAGCCATGATTTTTACCTCGGCTTTGGCCCCCTGCCGATAGCCGTCAAGGCCGCGTCAACCTGCTCCTGGGGAGTAGCCGCGCCGCCTTTTGTGGTGTCCATAAAGGTATTTCGGGAGGAGCCTGTCTGATACAAGAAGGTCTTTTCTTTTTGCTGGGCTTTGATCTTGTCCTCAACGCCCGCAATGCGTCCGCTGTCGTCAAAGTCCACCTTGTCCAGATCCAGCCCGAGAGCCTGGAAAGCCAGGTCGGGATCATGCGCCCCGGCCTTGGCAAGATCCGAGAGCACGGAAGTGCGCTTTTTTTCGTGCGCCGCCGTCCGCTCCAGGGCCGCAAGCTCTTTTTTGTGATCCTCGTCCAGGGTTTTGATTTTTCCCTGAAGCTCGGTCACCAGCTTTTCAGCCGCCCCGGCCTTGGCAATGTCGCCTTGAGCCGTATCGAGCTGCTTTTGCAGGGCTTCAGCCTTGTCGCGCTCGGTTTTTATTTCGGCGTCCGCCTTGGCCTTGCTGACGTATTCGCCGGAGGCGAGGTCGGCCAGTTTCATGCCGGAGGAGGCTTTTTTGAACTCTTCCTTGGCGGCATCCGAAAGCGCGGCCATGATCTTTTCTGCTGCTGACATGGTGTGACTCCTTGCGCTTATGGCCCCGCCGGGCGAAGTTTCGTGTTTATGGCCCCACATGGGCAGAAGTGCGCTTATGGCCCCGCCGGGCTTTGACGGGAATTGTAGGCATGAGAGTCAAGAAAAAATCCAGAAGTTTTGGGAAATCCCGGAAACGGAATAAAAAAAGCCGGGATGAACCCGGCGAAAAAAGAAAAGCCCCGGATGGCCGGGGCGGTAGGTGATGGGTGGGGGTATTTTAGGGGCGCTGTTCTGCCATCTTCAGCAGGGCGTCTTTCAGAAGTTGGGCTTTTTCGCCTCTGGTAATTAGTTCCTCTGCAAATTCTAGAGCATCCTCATAATGTACCCCATCAAAGATCGTTGGAGTCGGCTCCCCTGGCGGCAAAACCACTTCTATAAATTCAGAGACGCCCATTTCTCCGTATGCAAAATTTACCATCCATCCTGCATCAACCATCATAGCGCTCCTGCTGTGAAAACATATCCATATTTAGCAGCATTATCATATAACCATTTTGCCCATATTTTTTCCATTTCTTGCACAACCTCAATACTTGTATATTTGCGACGCTCTCTTTTTGCCCTATCAGTAACAATCCTTGTAGCCTTTTTTAATATACTGCCGCTATTTACGTTTGCTTTGATTATATCATCGGTTATGGCTGTATTGAGTGCTCCAGCTCCTTGTTTTAGGCTCGCAAATAATCCTCTTTGTGTAACTACCCTTATTTCATAGCCGCCATAATCAACAAACGACTGTATATCCAAAGTTGAAAATATACATATATCATTCGGATGGTTATGCGTAATTATATTGTCTTTAATCCAATCGGTTGGAAAATCTAAGCCGTTTTTACTTCCCCTTACAACATGAAGGACATCCCCATTCATTCCAATAATCACACCCTTTTCATGATCAGGAATATCCTTTATCTCCATTTCCGCCTTGCGCAGCGCCTCGGCTACCTTTTTCTCGTCTATTATACCGCCTTGCGCTATGGATTTCAACTCCGTGGCCTGCGCCGGTATGTCAGCACCCGGCAAGGCTTTCGGCTCGCTGAGCCTCCCCGCCGCAATCCGCTCCCTGGCGTAGCGCCTTGTCAGCCCCGTTTCCTTGATATGCGCCAGCATCCTGGCTTGCCATTCTTTGACCTTGGCGGCGGATCGCGCTTGTAAGGCGTCATTGCCCAAGCCCTTATTCACCTTCTCCGCTGTCTTGTAGTGCCGGATATTGCGTTCGATGCGCCGTTGCGCCTGTAAATCAGCGTAGCGTTTATTGTTGGCGGCGGTGGGGTAGGGGGTAAAGGTCTGCTGTGATACGCCCGGAAAGAATGGGTAAAAGCTGTGACGGCAGTTCACTCCCGTAATGCCGGTGATCTGGCCGTAATCGGTGGCCGCGACAAACTCATCCCAGCCCTTGAAGACTCGCCCCTGCCATGCCTCATGTTCCGGCCTGGCTCCCATGTGCGAGGATGTTTCCCACCAGAGGTCTTTTTTATCCATGTCCATGCTGTCGGCGATGGCGACCTGCTGGGACGCGCTATGCTGGGCCATGGCGGTGGTGAGGTTCTGCCTCGCGTAGGCTATCGGATCTTGCACCATGCGCCCGGAGGCGTGCTTGATTATTATGCCCTCTTCCTGGATCAGCCGGGCCGCCTGGATAGCCGTTTCTTGCACGGGTTTGCCGGCCATTTTTTCGGATATGGCCCGCTCCATGATGGTGATAAGTCCCATGCCCCCGGCCCGCTCCATGCGCGTCATGGTCTCCCGTAAAAAAAGATCATACCCAGCTAGACGCCGAGCGGCCAGGGCAGTGATAGTCAGGGGGATTTCGGGCTTGGCCTGGATGATTCCAGCTTGGAAGGCCCGATTGTAGAGGCTCATCTGTGACTTGATGTCGCCCTGGTGCAGGCCGGTTATGTCCTTCGCCAGGGCCGCCCCGGCTTCCTTTTTCGCGGCGCGGGAAAGGCGGGCAATATCATCCCTGGCCTTCTTCTGGATAGCTTCCTTGTCCGCGCCCGGCTCAAGGGACGCCCTGACCGCCGTAGCCTGGATAACCAGGATGGCAAGCTCGTAATCCTGGATTACTCCCAGGGTTCCGGCGATATCACGCTCTATTTCGTCCCGTTCCAGCATCAGGCGGCCTCATCGGGTTCGCCGTCCTCGCCTCCGCCCTCTGTCTGTGTCCGGGCGTAATTGTCCAAGTTCGCCATGATGCTGTCCATGTCCATGTCGGATCCGTCCTTCTGGATGCGTTCAAGCTCCAGGGCCAAATCCTCGTCAGACAATCCCCGGAACTCCTCCAGGTAGCTTTCCTTGCTCCGTAGGCCCTCCCGGACCTCCCCCACGGCCTGTTCCCGCCGTGTTTCATCGTCCAGGATAACAGCGTCCTGGATGAAGTACCGGATCCGGGCTTCCAGGTTGAAGGACTTGGCCTCGTGCTCGTTGGCTGTTGCCAGGATGGCCTGGTTGAAGGCGATAAATTCGGATTCCATATACCCGGTATGCTTTTTCAGGTTTGAGTATTTTTCCTGGTTCTCGCTGACGATCTGCGTGGCCGTTGTCGGGCCGCCGCCGCCGCCAGAGGCTCCATAGCGGAACGTCCCCACGCCCAAACCCACGGCGTCCGAGAAGCGGTTGAGAGCCTCCTGCAAATCCTTGGTGTAAATTTCGGAATGAGGCGTGGGCGCGAACTCGGAAATCGGGTCGGCCATATGTTTGCCGCCGAAGCCTTCCAGCCCGGCGGTGGAGACGATCACCCCGAAAAGATGCTGGGGAATCATAGCCCGGCCATTGCGATAAGTCAGGTAATCCTTGTTGATGAAGATATTCCGGCGGCTGGTCTGGGTATCGATCATCTTGACATCGTAGATGTCGTCAATCTCGGTGATCTTATCCAGGTGGTCAAAATATATCGGGATGCCCAAGGCGTTGTTGAAATTGCCGATTTGCCGGTTGAAAGGCTTGAACACGGAAAACATGCGGACGGGCATTTCGTATTCCGCCATAAGGCCGAACTGTTCCGGGGTTATCGTCTGCTTGCCGTCCCCCTTTTCCAGGGTGATGATATTCCGTATTCTGTACCCCGCGCTTGCGCCGGTGGGGTGTTCCAGCACTCCCGCCGCGCCGCCGGCTACAATAGCCTTTTCCAGCAATTCCTCATGGATGTTATATAGCCGGTATTCGTCCTTCTCCTGTTTGAAAGTGGAAACGAACACCGCGCTCTTGATGCGCCCCTGGCTGGTCTCTATGGGCAGGATGCTCTCAACCGGGAACCACTTGTGGGCGATGCCGCGCCGGGCGTCATACTCCGTAACCACGGCCATGGTCCCCATGCCGAAAATCTCCGCAAAGTTCGCCTCCAGCATCGGCCAGATCCCGGCGTTGACGTAGTATTCCTCCAGGTAATCCAGCTCGGGCTGAAGCGCGGTCTTTTCCTCTTCATCCACCACGATCCGGGTGTACTCATTGAAAAACAGGGCCGCCCACTTGGTGCAGGCTTGCAGATGCGCCTTATAAAGCGCCTTTTCGCGGGCGTATTGCTTGACGCCCTCTTTGACCACGGATGTCAGGCCGTCTTCCTTGGCGTACATGACCATGCTTTCCTGGAACCGCGCCGCCGTGCAGTCAAACCAGCCTCGCCATTCCGCCGCCCTGGCGATGTGCGTATCATCAACCGTTATGCCAAGTTCGGCCAATATGTTTTTGTCGGTATTTTTCATCTTAAATAAGCCCCCCCCCCTCTACTTATCCAGTCTGCCAGCACATCCACCACCGAATAGCGGAACGAATCATAGGTATCCACGTCACAAGTAACATCATCGTCAATGGGCCGGTCATCGTCCGCCTTGGGGTCAAAGAGCAGCCCCTTGAGTGACTCTATGAGCGGCGTACAGGACGCGGCAATTTTGAGTTTGTCCTGGTTGAATAGCGTGTTGAGGTACTTGCACCAGGCCGACAGGGTAACGGTAGTTTTGTCCACGAACTCCACGCGGTGATTGTGGCCGGCCACGGCCTTTTTCATGCCCACGCGCAGGGCTTCGTCGTGGTCTGTGTAAGTTCTATGCGGGGTTATGCCGTACCGGGCCATGGCCGCCTCGAAAAACTCCCGGTATTCGTCAATGATCTGCTGGGCGTCTATGCCTTCCCCGCGCTTATCCCGCACCGTATGCACGGCCAGGACGTGAATCTCCGGCCCGGCGGCGCCATCCACAACCCCGGAGAGCGTGAACACGGTCTTGGCCTTGCTCCCCCCGAAATCCACGCCGATGAACAGGCGGGCATAATGCGGCAGAGGCTCCGGGATGATCCAGCGGGCGGGGTTATTGGCGAATTGCATAAAAATCAGTCCCTCGGCGGCGGCCCGCTCCCCGCGTATATCCCGCCGATACCAGACGGAGCTTTTGTCGTAGGTAGCCAGCACGGCCCGGATCTGCTCATCGGAGATGCTCATGTTGTCCGCAATGGTTACATGGGCGTAATTCAGGCCGTAGCGCGGGTTGTCCTGCTGTCGCCGCCAATGGAAGTCAAAGAAGTCCCTGTAAAACCAATGCGTGGGCGGCTTGGGGTTGAAGTCCCAGAAGATTTTCCGGTTTGAGCTTTTCAGGGTCCGGTCCAGGGTCTCCTGGATGAATACCGGGTGGCATTCGTTGACCTCTGTTATCAGGACCGAGCCATAGGAGTTGCCTTTTATGGGCTTTTCGTCTCCGAGCTTGCCGCCGCCGGAGATAAGGACAATCTTCTCCCCGGTTTTGGTCTGGACATAGAGGCAGTCCCGGTCCTTGTATTTGCCCTCCCGGCAACGGCCCAGGAAATGGTTGGCAAGGCCGAACCCGTCGCAGTCGATAATATTGAGCTTGGCGGCGGCCACGGTCACCCCGGCGGCGAGGTGCAGGCGGTCAGGGTGATCATCCAGGGCGTGGGCGAAGGCGTTTACGTTAACCACGTTTTTGCCGCCGCGTTTGCCGCCCTCAAGGATATTGAGCCAACAGGCGGCGCTATCCACCACATAGGCGGATTGCGTGTAGGTGAAGGGAGAGAGGTCAGCCATTTTCCAGATCCTTTAAATTGCGGGTTTTGACCGGATTTTTTGCCGCAGCCCTTTTTTCTTCGTAATTATGGATGTAATCCAGTAGGCGTTCCGTATCTGATGTCTGATTATTTTCTCGCCAGCCCATTCGCGTTTTGGCCCAAAAAATCAGCGCTGTAGTGTCGCCGGATTCACATCTCTCGAAAAGACGCTTGCCGACTTTGGCGTTAGCGGTAGCCTTTCCTTTGCGGTATTCAGCGTCATAAAGCTTGAGCATGGTCGGAACACAAACGCCGATAGTCGCAGCAATATCTTCTTGCGGAACGCCATATTGACTCATGGCTTGCACCTGTTTGGCGTGTTTCGGATTGTATTGCTTGGGGGGCTGACCACGCTTTTTGCTACTCGCCATAGGCCCTCCCCGTCTCGGCATGGACGGCCTGCTTGCGTGCATACGGGATGAGTTTGTCAGTCGGCCATGTTTCGTATTTAAGCATCTTTTTTATAGTCCTAATTTAATCTTCCCAAGCTCCCCGAAAACCTACGCCTGACGCCATTTCTCTCAGCGTCTACGCCGTACATCATGCGAATTATCGGGCCTGCGGAGCATCATCGGACAGTCCACTTCCCCTGGGGGCGCAAGTCGGTTATCCGCAACCAACAAGCCTTACTTGTGTGTTCAAACCGCGCCCGTTTATCCGTTATCCCCCGGCCTGGGGTGATCGGCGTCCGGGGAGCGTGACGCCGCATGATTCTCATTTCCATTACGCCGTTCTTCGCCATTCCATTCGCCCGGCCCCGCCGTAACGGTGTCCCGGTAATGATGCAGACGCTTGAGAAACGCGTCCGGAACCGGCATCCCGAAAAATGCCAGATGATCCACGCAGGAAAAGGCTTCGTTGATGGCAAGATAGGCGATAAAGGCATCGCGCAGAGATATGGGCAAGGAGGGCAGGGCCTTGAATATGGCCGCGTCAACCCATACAAAGACGGCCACGGCCATCCAGTAACGGAAAAACTTAAAGGCCCCGCGCAAAATCCTGCGCCCGATGATGGCGCGGCTTTTCCAGGCGCGGATAAAACCAAGGGCCAAATCGGCCAGCATAAGGTAAAATAGCCAGATAGCCGCTGATTCGGGGTAGCCGGTCATATCCAGAAGCCAGATGGAAGCAAGCGCCAAGGCTCCTTTAATTTCCGGCATGATGCCAAGCTCGTGATAGTCGCCGAAAATACGCATCATCACTTGCTTTCCTCTCTTTCATGCCCGACCCATTCTCTGATCGCGGCCTTGTCGGCGTTGGCCTTGCGCAGGGCGGCGCGGTATCCCAGGAGCAAATTCAGCATGGCCTCATTGTCCTTGCCGGTCAGGCGCGGTTCCGGTGTTTCCAGCAGAAGGGCCGGCGGCGGTTCCAGCCGGATTATTTCCACTTGGGGAGGCTGCGGAGAACATCCGGAGAACGTGATCAGGGGCAGGGCTACGCAACCAATTATCAAGATCCGGTTCCAGGTTGCGGGCTTCCGTAACGCTGGCCTTGGCCTGTTCAGTTCCGGCGTTGATTTCATGCTCAGCCTCCGCCCGCCAGGTAAAGGCGGCATTCAGTAATTTTCTGTCAGCCAGGGTTTTATCCAGGGCAGCCAGGGCAGCATCCCTTTCCTGCGTCCGGTATTCAAGGCGCTCCTCAAGGTTCTGGGTGGTTTTGCACTCCCAGCGCCAAAGGCCAAAAAGCAAGGCGAGAGCCACAGCCAGGCCGATAGATAGCTTGCCCGTCATGAAGTAATCTCCAGATCGAACTCAGCCCCCTTGGCCCAGAACAAAAGTCTGCCCAGGGCATCCCGTGAACTGGTGACGGCCCGTTGGTGGGAAAGTGTGCCGGACGCCAGGCCGACCAGGATGCACCCCTGGGAGTCGGTAATGAATCCCTTGGATTTATCCCCGGCCCAATTGCCGGCGTGGATCAGGATATTGGCGCGGCCCGGCACGTCCTGGACCCCGATGCAGGGGCCGAATTTTGGGGATATTGTTGGTTTGCAGATGTATTTGCCCGCCGGAATGCAGGATATATTGGGCTGGTTGTCGCGCCAGGGAAGTTCCAGAGTGACCAAGGCCAGACCGGGGCCGATGAGAGTGCCGGGGGTTCCTTGGTCGTCGCCGGGCGAACGGGTGAGAATGAGATAGGACATGCGCTTCTCCCAGAGTTTGGAAAAAGCGTAAAAACGAAGGAGGGGGAAAAATCAAACTGTTTTGGGAAATCCCGTTTTTTTTAAAATGCGTCCATCCAAAAAAAATGGTGGATACGTTACTTCCAATAAACTTTTTCCACATGGGCAAAGCAGTTCACGAAGAAAGGCCTCTCCCATTCTCTCCTTGTTATTGCCTATGGGCTGTAATTTCCGGCCGCACGCCGAGCAGAGGGGGAGGAGTTTAGGCATTGATTTCCTCCTTACGCATCCAATATTTCAATTTTTTTATTGCCTTCTCTTTAATTTGAAGAATTCTAGCACAGCTAACATGAAATTCTATTGCAATATCTTGAAGTGTTTCATTTTCAAAAAACATCCCTTTTATTACGCGCTTTTCCCTTGCGCTTAGATGTTCCATACCCATATTCAATATGCTTCTTGCATAAATATATTTTAATACAAAATCACCGCTTGCCACTTTTTCAGACCATGTATCGTAAGGCAGAACATCTACTTTTACCTTTTCAGGAGGTGCTTGATTTATCTTGCAGTAATAGCGCGGGAACAGTTCTTCCGGCCCCACATTAAAAAAATCACATAACTTTTTTGCTGATTCTGTAAGTTGCCATGTTTTCCCGTGGATTGGAGAAACCATACCGTTTGCAAGCTGACCAATCGTCGCGACGCTTACGCCTGTTTTTTCAGCCAATTTCTTACAGAAAAGCTCTGCTGACACCCTAAACTCGTGCAGCGGGCTTTCATATTCGCGGTTCATGTGCATATGTGGCACGAGCTTAGGCATTGTGTCGCACTCCAAAAAATGCATCTGCAATTTTTCCACTAAGCACTGTTTCGGCAAGTGCATCTGCTATGTGTTCTGCCTTTTTTTTACTTTCTGGCGTTGCATCAGAATGCAATTCTTCATATTCCTGAAGAATGGTTTTTATTTCAAAAATAAGCTTAATTACTGTTCCTGGCAATTGTAAGCAATCTATAATATAGGATGAATTTTCAAGTATAAATTTATCCCGCCAATCAAGAGTTATTTCATGTGATTGATTGCATGTTTGCGCAAATGCCATTTCTGAAATCCTGCATACAAAATAAAAGAAATCAAGCCTCGCTAGTTGCATATGTTCATTCATGCTCCCTCCAAAATAATTGGCTTCACGCCGCTAATATCTTGCCTCGGCGGTGGTGGCGCAGGCGGCTCAGGTCGTTGTTCCCTCACCGCCCCCACGGCCTTGGGCGCATCGTCCACAGTGCGCACAATTGCCACCTGTCCGCGCCACTCGCTGAAAAAGCGTTCCTGGTCCGGAGTGAGTGTCCCGGCGCGTTGCCCCTTGGCCTTGGGACGCTTCACTTCCAGGAGGTAATTGCGTCCCCGGAAGCCTACCAGCAAATCCGGGCACCCTTGGCCGACCCTGGAAAGGTCCAGCACCTCCGCCCCGACCCGTCGCAGGGCCTGGATGATCTCCGCTTGGTTCGCGTCGGTCTTGGCGGCGCGTCTCATGCGAAAAACCTTGACAGTTTTTCGGGCATAGGGTTAGCGTGACCTTGAAGGTGCTGAAAACACCTGCGAGCGGACACGCCAACCCGAAAGCATTGGCTTTCTTTTTGCCCTTTGGTCAGGGGAAAATTGTCATTGTTGCCGGGTGTGGACGAATAGAATACCCGCAAGGGGAATAAGTCCGGAGTCCTCGTAGCTCTTTTCAGCACCCGGCATCTTTCATTGGGGAAGATGCCTGTACGAACCTGAAAAGTTCTGCGAGGTGTATCATGTCCCAAGCTCTTACTTTCCAAGACCACAGCGTCAGAGTCCATACCGAAGGCGAGCAGCTTTGGTTTGTTGCCAAAGACGTTTGCAAAGTTCTCGGCATTGCATGGAGCAGCCATACGCTTGACGCTATCCCTGCCGCTTGGAAAGGGGTGGTAAAACTTGCTACCCCTTTTGGAAAACGAGGCGGCGGCAAGCAAACCCTTCGCACCATCAACGAAGCCGGAACGTACAAACTCGCCTTCCGCTCGAACAAGCCGGAGGCTGACGCCTTCACGAACTGGGTGGCTTCTGAGGTTCTGCCGAGTATCAGAAAGACCGGGAAGTACGAGGCCGGGGGGAAGGCCAAGCCCCGTCAACGCGCTTTGCCACCAGCCAAGCCAGCCTTGTTGCCCGCGCCCATCTCCACTTATGACAAGCTGGTGCTGACCTATATCCCCTTTGAGCAGTCTTATAATGAATGCCAGCGGCTCGAAAAAGCGTTTTACGACACCGCTACCGCGCTCTGGTGGGAATTTAACTACGGCAGCCGCCCCATGAATGAACAAGCCTTTGCCGCTGTTCACGCCCTGACCAACGTCCTTTATTCGTTCGGCACTACCGGAAGCGCCGTGAAAGACGTTATGCAGGCGGTCAGAAAGCTGATGAAGTGAGCCGGTTACAATTTGTAACCACCTGACAGCCCTCGGGAAACCGGGGGCTTTTTTAAGTTCCGTGTTGACAAAGTACACAAACTTTTTATATTCAAAAAAGACGGGCGCGGAAGTGCTGATACACCCCGCGCCCTGGGACGAGTTCCCCGGTAGTTTTTAGGTACCAAGCAACAGCCCCGTAGGAATGAGCAGTTCTTACGGGGCAAGCCTTTTTAGACGTTAATGTAACGTATAATCAGGGCCGCGAAAACGGCTGCGACCGTAGCCGCAAACACGTTCACAAGGAACTTGCTCATAGGCGCATCCTCCTTTCGGAGAACTCGCCCCACCGATTATTTATACTAAAAACCTAGTGATTACAATGCCCCCTGGTTCGCCGGGGCTTTTTTATTCCCTGAAACACCCCTCATTTCCCCCTCATTATCCCCTCACAGCTTTTTCCATTCCCCTATCGTAGAGCTTACCACTCTGCGCTACATAGACGACAAAACCTGTCGTAAGCTGGATGGTGACGTGTTCCTGCGTCCCAATCATTTGGCTGACCCCTATCATGGTCGCGCCAACGTGATTGAGACCCGTCCCTTCAAAGTGGATGTGGACGTGGAAAAGCGTTGCTCCGATTAACACCGGGACAGCATATAAAATAAGGGCTACGCCATAGGGTCCCGCAAAAAGCACTGACTACTCGCAAAGCCCAGCCCCCGCTGAAAGGCGGGGGTTTTTGTTTGCTGAACATTTTAACTGAACATTTTTATGCCGAACTATGCCGAAAACGGCCTCAAAATGTTCAGTTAATTGATATAACTTGCTGATATATTTAATAATTTAATGCAAGATAATGCTTTGGGAGCATGATGTCGGAGGTTCGAGTCCTCTCACTCCGACCAAAAAAATCAGAGGGTTACGATACACAATCGTGACCCTCGTTTTTTTCCGTAATCTCAGCGCCGCCCGGACTCAGCTCTTTTTATCCTCTTCCGCCGCCGCTTTTTTCTGGGCCTGAGGGGTAACGTCTATTTCATCCGGCTCCTGGGTGGCCCGTTTGAAATTTTTTATGGCTTTGCCCAATCCCCCGCCGATCTCGGGCAGCTTCTTGGCGCCAAAAATAATCACCACCACCAGCAATACTATAAGAAGTTGGGTCATGCTTGGGGCCATAATCGCCATCCTTTTGACTGGTACTTGACAGCCACCCTCACGGACGGCTCTGGCGCATGATATACCTGCCCCCGGCCGCCAAGTCAAACAATAAAGAACGCTTGCCTTATCCTCCTGTTCCGGCTAGGATGAACAAATTGAAAACCGTAATGCGCAAACTCGTTGTATATGCCCCCACTTTGCATCCGGCGCTGCTTCCGGCAGCTATGCCAGATGAAGTGCGCTTCCTTTGTCCCGGCCTGCCTCTGCCGGCTGAAGAAAAGGCCGGACGCTTTTTTCAGCCCGAAAACCTTCCCTTTGCCCCCACAGAGGCCTCCAAGGTACTGGAAGAACTGTTGGAACTCGGTTTGCGCCTCGCCCCCGGACGTCGGCTCAAAGACAGACTTACCCCGGAGGCTGGGGCACCGCGTCTGCCGGAAGATGAAGCCCTGGCCCTGGAGAATTTTACCAATGACGGAAAAAATCCCGGAAAACACCCGCCTCCGGCAAACCGTGAGGATTTGCGGCAGGCGCAGAAACTCCTCCTCCTGGCCTGGGATCACGAAGAAAATATCCTGGCCCTGAACGCCCTGGAAGACGAGGTGCGCACGGGCGAGGCCCGCTTGCGGCAGACCCTGGGCGAAGGCGATCCTCTCCCGGAAGATACCCGTAAAAGCGCGGAAAAACACGTCCCGGACTATGACTGGGCGATATTGCTGGAAGCCCTGGCGGCCTTCCTGCCCCCGGAATCCTTGATCCTCAGCGCGCACCGGCAACTGAGGGCAACCCTGCTCGAAGAAGGACTTTTGCGCCCTCTGTCCGAAGATCTGCGCCAGGACCTAGCCGCCTGGCCGGAAAATTTCACGGAACGCCTGACTTGGGCACGCGTTCCCTTGAGTAGTCTGGCGCCAGGTAACGACACAGGCCGGGGCAAAAAAGAAGGCCGCCCGATCCTGGTTTACGGCTTCACGGGCCAGGACGCGTAATTATGGCTTATTCCGTGCCGCGTGGAATCATTTTTGATTGTGACGGCGTGTTGATCAATTCGCGCCTCGCCAATATCACCTTTTACAACGCCCTGCGCTCCAGGGCGGGACTGCCGCCCCTGGACCGGGACGAGGAAGAATACGCGCACATGGCCACTTACTCCCAGGCCCTGGAATACATCTTCCGGAGCATTGACCACGCGCGCAGGCCGGAGGCGCTGAACAGAGCCCTGGACGGCCTGGAACAATATGTGGACTATTACAACCTGCTGGGAATTGAAGAGGGGCTGATCCCCCTGCTGGACTGGCTACGGGCCGGGGGGGTCGCCCTGGCGGTATGCACCAACCGGGTTTCCCCCCTGGACAGCCTGTTGTCCCGTTTTAATCTTGAAGGATATTTCTCCCCGGTGCAAACCGCCTCCAACTCCCTGCCCAAGCCCAGCCCGGACGGGCTTTTGCAGGTATTGAAGGCTTGGGGGCTGCGGGCCGAAGAGGTGGCCTACCTCGGAGACAGTCTGGTGGACGCCCAGGCCGCCGCCGCCGCAAAAGTGCCTTTTTGGGCGTTCAAAAACCGGAATCTGACCGCCGCGGCGCATATAAACGATTTCAGCGTCCTGCATACCGGTCTGACCCTGGAGCGGACACCGGAAAATTGAAATACCGTAAAGGAGCGGACGATGCTGTTACTTGCCAACATTTTATCCGCTGTGGCGCTCATTCTGGGCGGCCTGATCACTGTGTACACTTGGGTGGTAATCATCGCTGCCGTGATCACCTGGGTCAGGCCGGATCCTTACAACCCCATAGTGCGCGCCCTGAGGTCCCTGACCGAGCCCGTGCAGTATCAGGTGCGCAAGAGGATGCCCTTTGTATATGCCGGGGGCATAGACTTTTCACCGCTGATCATCATCCTGATCCTGCAGTTCACCAATATGGCCCTGATCGGCTCCTTGGCCGAATTCGCGCACAATCTGCGCTACTAGGAAACAAATCATGCCGAAAAACGCCGTTCCTGAGCAGCCTTTCATCATCGCTTCCGCGGAGGGATGGTATCTACTGATCAAGGTATTGCCGGGAGCGAAGCAAAACGCCTTGTGCGGTTGCGAAGGCGAACGGCTGAAAATCCGCCTGAACGCTCCGGCCGTTGACAATAAAGCCAATGAAGCCCTGCTGGGCTTCCTGGCCAAAACCCTGGCCATCGGCAGAGAAGGCTTGCTCCTGGTGGCCGGGGGCAAGAGCCAAAAGAAAAAATTGTTTCTGTCCGCCGGGCAAAAACCGGACTGGAGCAGGATCTCCGCTTTGCCCGCCGTAAAAATGTAATTAACGTATAAACGGAGGTAAACTATCATGGATGCGCCGGAAATGCGTTTGCTGGAAAAATATGCTCCTGGAGATGAAGAATTGCGATCCTTGTGGGAAGAACATAAGTTATTTGAAAAACAATTGGAAAAGCTGGAAAACAAAAACTTCAGAACCCCGGCCGAAGAACAGCAGGCGCGCGAGCTCAAGAAACAAAAACTCGAAGGTAAGACCAAATTGGTAGCGATTTTGGATCGTTACAAAAAGAACGAGGAAAAAGCCAAATAGTTCCATGATTATCGGTGTGCTGCAAAAAAAGACCCTGGCCGGACTACGGGAAGCCCTGGCCGTTCTGGATGCAGCGCTCTACGATTTGCTGGAACTGCGCCTGGATGCCCTGGAGGATTTCCAGGCCGGGGAGCTGGCCTCCCTACGCCCTCCCCGGCCTTGTATCTTTACACTGCGCCGCCGGGAAGAGGGCGGAAATTACCAGAGTGACGAAAAAGAACGCTTGCGGGATTTGGCTATGCTGGCGCGCCTCCGGCCGGCCTACCTGGACCTGGAAGCCTCCCTGGAGCCGGAGGACATCGCCTTTCTGCGTTCCCTGTCTCCAGGGACACGCCTGATCCTCTCCCGGCATGACTTCACCTCCACCCCGACAAACCTGGACTGGATGCTGGATTCCATGCGCAACAAGGCTCCGGGAGCCATCTATAAAATAGCGACCCTGGCCGAAAACTCCCTGGACGCCTTGCGCCTTCTTGCCTTCTGCAAACGCCACGCCCCGGAAGTCTTGGGCATCGCCATGGGCCGGTCCGGGGAGAATACGCGCATCCTGGCCCCGGTATACCACTGCGGTTTCTGCTATTGCCCGGTGGAAGACCCTTCCGCCCCCGGACAAGTTTCGGCTCTGACCTTGCGCCAAGTTTACAACTTTGACCGGCTCACGCCCCAAACCAGAGTATATGGGTTATTGGGCGACCCGGTGGAACAGAGCCAGGGACACATCCTGCATAACGCCATGAACCTGAAAAGCGGCGATCAGGCCGTTTACGTCAAATGGAAAATCACCGAGGAAGAGCTGCCCGAAGCCCTGGAGTTGCTGCACCGCCTAGGGGTAAGCGGTCTGAGCGTGACCATGCCGCACAAGGAAGCGGTGCTGCCTTTGCTTACGCGGGCGGACGAAACCGTTCTGGCCTCCAGGGCGGCCAATACCCTGATTCGCCAAAAACATGGCTATGCCGGAACGAATACGGACGGGGAAGGGGCCTTGCGCGCCCTGCATATGGCCGGGGTAAACACCAACGGAAAAAAAACGGTGATCCTGGGGGCCGGGGGAGCGGCCCGCGCCATCATCATAGCCCTGGAAAAGGAGATAAACGAAAACGGCGGGAGCCTCATGGTCTTCAACCGTAGCGCCGACAAAGCCGCTCCCGCCAAGACGCCGCCCCTGCCCTACAAAGAACTGAAACAGGCCAGAGGGGCGAACCTGATTATCAATGCCTTGCCCCTGGATTTGGATTTTGATTTTTCCGTTGTCCCTTTCAGCCAGGGAGGCACGGCCATGGATCTTTCATACGGCAGCCCCAGCGCCTTTTTACAGGCGGCGGCCGGGCATGGTTGCCGCTGCCTGGATGGCGCGGCTATGTTCCGGGAGCAGGCTTTACTCCAACGCGAGGCCTGGGGTCAAACCTGAAAATATTCCTGGATGGCTTCCTCGGGCATAAGACCGCCGCTGTTGAACCACACAACATGCGTGCCGTGTTCGAAGCGGCGGCCCTGTCCCGAGTAGCCAACCACTATGTAAGCCGCAAGCCCGGCCACCGCCGCCGGCTCCACTTTTATCTGCTCATATTTGCGGAGCAGCGCCAATAGGCGCAGCAACACCTTGTCATCCACGGTCACGCAGCCGTCCAGGATATTGCGCAACACCTGGCAGGTCAGCTTGGAGGGGCGGTCGTAGGCCATGGCGCAAGCAATACTCTTGCCGTCCAGGCCGATCTCTCTGGTGCTGACATGATCAAAAAGCCCGGTGCCCAACCCCAGGGAAACTACCGGCGCATACACCGGTTCCGCAAGAAAACAGCGCACATCATTCAGAAAGGCGAATTTCAGGCCCAGGCATAAACCGGAGGCCTCCAAGCCCGAGGAACAGGGCAGATAAACATAGAGCGGATGCGCCGCATTCACCTCTATACCCTGGGCGGCGAGCTGTTCCTTCAGCTCAAAACCGGCAATAGCATAGCCCAGGAGCATATCCCTGGAAGAGGCCGGTTCGCTGATCAAAAAGCAATGCGCATCCTTTTGGGCCGTCTCGTAGGCGCTCTTCAACATTTCCTCATAGCCGCTCTGGTGTTCGGTCAATTCAATGCCTCCGGCGCGAAGAGCCTCCTTCTTCCAGCGTTCAGTGCTGGCGGAGATATGGGCCATAGCCCTGAAACCCAGGGCCTTTCCAGCCAGGCCCGCGGCCAGTCCCAAGCTTGAGCCCGAAATAATGCTCAGGCCGAACTGGCTGTAAAACTCGCGCATCTCCGGCTCGACCAGCCTGGAATAATCATCCGTCCATTTCAGTTTCTCGGCATATATGGCCAGACTCTCGGCCAGCTTCAAAACCTCGTAAACTCCTCCACGATCCTTGACCGAACCTGAAAAAGGCAACTGGTTGTCCAGCTTGAACAATATATTGGCGCAAGCGGGCAAATGATACAAAGAGGTTAATGTTTCCAAAATGGCCGGGGATTCCCGCAAGGGAGAGGCGGTAAACGCCCGATCCTGGTCCATGTCCGGGAAGACCTTGCCCAGAAAAGGCGTGAAACGCCGCAGGCGCAATGAGGCATCCTCGACATCCTGGGGGGTGAAACCCGAACCGCTCAGGGCGCTGCCCGCGGCCATGCCATGGTTGTTATTCCATAAAACCGGCTTGCCCGCCGCCAGGGAACCGATCTGGGGGAAAAAAGCCAGCCATTCTTTCCATTGCCTGCCATGCAGGACTTCAGGAATTCCGCTCATCTCAGACATTTTTCAGCGCCGTCCTACGCTTATGCAAGCCTGTCCCGAGCCCATTCAGTCGCCCTGGGGCGAACGCAAGCGTTTGCCCGGACTATCCTGGTAATATATGCGTTCTTCTTCGGCGTCCATATCATTCGCCATCTGCCCCATAGGCTTGCCGGTCAAAAACTCCGCCGCCTGCATGGAAAAAAGCCTCACGGCCTGCCGCATGACCTTGTCCAAAACCTGCGCCGCCTGGTAATCATCCAGCCCGCCGCCCGGCAGGATAACGCTCTTGATGTCGCGCCCGCTTGCCGCCCAAAGCTTATCGGCCACGCCGTCTCCGCTCCTCAGCAACTGAAAGGCGCATCCCAATTCGGCCTGCGCCGTGCCCCGGTTTTTCCCACCTATATATACGCCCGGACTAAGCTCGGTGCGCACCAGGGCAATGGTTCCGGTAAGAACATGCCCAAAGCCCTTCTCTTTGGCTATGTCCAAAAGTTCTTCACGGGTAGCGGCCACCGGCTGGAAAAACTTTTCTTCCATCCAGGCGTCGCGGCCATATTGCCGCGTATCTCCGGGATCGCGCGGAGCCACTATTGGCACACTCCGTTCGGGCAAATCCTCGATGATCACCGAACCGTCCTCCTGAATGGGAACAGCGGCCAAGCTGCCCAAGTTCCCCGCCGGGCGGGAGGGGGGCAGCAAGGCGGCATAATCGCCGGCCACAGGCACCCTGGGCGCTCCTTCAGGCAAATACTGCTCCGCCTGTACTCCGGCGCTTTGCAGGTGATAGACCAAGGCGGCGGAAACCATGTTCTGCAAGAGGCGCGTGGTGGCAGACTGTTCCGGGGGCAGGACCGCGCAATCAAAAGGCGCGACCAGAATGCCCCTTTTTTTCTCTTCCGCCTTCCGACCGCTCGCGCCAAGCGCATCCACGGCTCCTTCCGGATCGGATTTTCCAAAAAAGGAACACCCGGTCAGCAACAGACACAAAAACAGAATCAGGTATGGAAAATATTTGCGCATGCTCACCAGCCGATTTTCGGGTTATTGCTGACCTTGCGGATTTCCTGCTCATCGGCCCAGACGATTTCCGCGCTCTGAGGATCCGCCAGTTCCAAGGTAATCAGGTAATACAAATCCGCGACGTTTTTGGTAACCTTGCGGATGGAGCGCACCGTGCCGGTGATGATATAATCCGTATCAGCCAGCAGCTTGTTTTCCCCCCGCCTGGTCATTGCCTCGGTCAGGTCGCGCTCGGCAAAAACCTGATCCAGGTTGGCATTGTCGGCCAAAAAGCGTACCCGGCCGGATTGCAGGAGCCTGATGCGGATCTTGTCGGTAATGGCCTTGGCGTCAATATGTTCATCGGTCTGGTTGCGCACCTCCCGCAGGCGCACCTTGGGCGGGGCCACGGCCTGGGCTATATAACGCGAATCCAGAAGAGACTGGGCCATTCTTTCCGCCGTGCCCTGCAAATCCGTGGACCCCCAAGCGGAGGTCACCGTCTCCACCGCCCGGGCGTCTCCGTATTCCACGTTGGGAGAGGAGCACCCAAACTGCAATAAACACGAAAAAAACGCCGCCGCCAGCCATATTTTATTACGCATCTTTTTCATCTTCAACGCGCCTCATTGGAAAGAACCAGGGTAAAATCCTTTGCCCCAGGTCTGGTTGAACGTTCACGCACATAGGCAGGCGCGCCGCCGGTCACCCGCACCGGACGCCAACTGGTTTCCTCCAGCAAAAAACCATCCTTGTCAAACCAGTGTATCTGGTACCTGGAACTGTGGACCGCGCCTTTGCTGCTGTTGCGCAACTCCGCGGTTATTTCCAGAAAACCGCCTTCCAGGCTACGGGAGGTTATTTTTTCAATCCGCACATCCTTGTTGTCGGCATATTCATATTCGGGCCGTCCGCCGCAAGCGGCCAAAAACAAACATACCCCCAAAACCAACGCCATTTTAATATGTGACATGGTCCACCCTCACCTTGTCTTTTCCCGTCTGCGTGACTAGCAAAATTACGCCCCGCGCCGCGACGGGCAGGCCCAGGCTATATCGCCGCCCGTTTACAAAAAATCCCAGCTCAGAAACCGAAGGAAGATTCAGCATACCCAAATATCCCGAAGCGGGCAAGGTTTCCCAATTGTGCAGGGAAGAGGCGTCCAGGCCGGAGATAAGATCCAGGCTCGCGGAAAGCAGGAGGTCCACAATTCCAGCCGCCGACCGCGTTTTTTTATTACTCCGGGCCGCTGCCTGGGCGCCCACCGCCATGGCGGCGCGGGCGGCCACACGGCTCATCGCCGCCGCCAGTTCATAATTCATGTCGTCACGCAGTTCACGATAGGCCAATATCTCCGTCCGCAGCAAGCCGTATAACTCAAAATTCCCGCCGCCAGCATGAATGCGCGGAGGTTCGTAGCTCAGGGGCGGCATGTAGGCAGGCAAATCAAAGAGCAGATAACCGCCTAGACCGGTAAAAATACGGATTTGTTCCATTTTCAGAGCCGGGGCGAACCCCCCAAGGACGATCAAAACCACCTCCATGCCGCCATTCCCGATGGCCGGCGGCTCCTCCACGCTACCCCAGACTTTCGTAAACATGTCCCCGGCCTGGGTATTGAGGCTGACGGCGCGGTTAATGCTGACCCGCGCATACTCCCTGTCATCGGCAATACGGCAGACAATGCCGCTCAAGGAATAAGAAAACGGTTCCTGGTACCCGGACATGAGGGAACGCATGGCCGGATCCTCCAGGATCCCCCTCATGCTGTAGCCCGAAGGCAAACGATCCGCGGAATATTCCAGCAGTCCGCTATCTTTGCTTTCACCCAGACTTGCTTCTTTTTGCCGCGCTTCCAGCGCCTCGCGCAGACGGTTTTCCTTTTCTTCCAACCAAAGTTCCTGACGGGTTTCCATGCGGCGCATCTCCACGGCCGCCCCGGAGAAATCCCCCAGCATCATGTAATTAAGGGCATTCATGGTATGAAGCAGAGTCCGCTCGTAACCCTTGCCGTAATAACCGGAGCTGCCCCTGGCCAGGGTAAATGCCCCCACGCCGCCGGCCACTCCGCGCACGTTGACGATAGCCCGCCGCTCGTATTCCTCAAGGATTGCCATGGCCCGTTCGTAGGCCCCGATGGAGTCCCGCCAGCGCCCATCAAGCTGATAGAGGCGCCCCAGGTTAAGGGCCGTGGACAAATCCCATTTTTCTTCATTTTGGCCGGAAAGACTCTTTTCCAGCCCGGCCAGATCCCCATGAAGCAGATCCTTTCTGACTTCCTGGGGGGATAGCCCGGAACAGGACAAGAGCCCTCCGGCAAGGATCAACAAAAGGATATGGGGTAGCCTCGGGAACAGCCCGCCTTGAGTGCAACGCATACAGTTTTCTATACCGCGAAAGCGTCATTGGCAATCGGCTGCCGGAAACGCTGGCGCTTCATCTGTCCAGCCACAACGGCTTATCCGCGCCGTTGAACCACCAGCAGGGCGGACGCACACCGGCGGCGGGCAGAAGAGGAAAGATCTCCCCGGCCTTTCCCGCGCGCGCAGGCCGCCCCTCTTCCAGCAGGATGAAATAATCCGCCAAGTCCGCCGCCAAGTCGAGATCATGCCCGCCAATTACCTGGGTCAGCCCGGCAGCCCGGTTATCGGCCAGGATTTCCCGCAGGGCCATGGAAGATGGGTGATCCAGGCCGCTGAAAGGTTCGTCCAGCAGGAGCAGTTCCGGCCCTGAGGCCAGGGCCGAAGCCAGGCATAACTTGCGCTTCTGCCCGTAAGACAGGGTGTGCGCCGGGCGATCCAGCAGGTTGGCCAGCCCGAAGCGCCCGGCCAAGTCGTGGGCGCGGCGGTGTTTTTCTTCGTCCGTTGGGTCCAGGCCAAGAAAAAGATCTTCCTCCACCAACGAACCCAGGATATACAAATCCGCATCCTGAGGCACCAGGGCAGCCTTGCCACGAAAACGTCCATCAGCGTCCGGCAAGCTGATCCCGGCCACGCGCAGTTCCCCGCCTTCCGGCTCAAACAGCCCGGCCAGGATGCCGAGCAGGGTGGATTTACCGCTGCCGTTCATGCCCACGAGCATACAGAGGTTGCCGCCCTCCACCTGGAAGGAAATATCGTCCAGGGCCGGACGGACGGCCTCCGGGTAGCTGAAGGACAGGGAGCGGGCCTGGATCATCGCGCAACTATGTGGATAAAATAATGGAAAGTCAAACCATCCTCACCCGCCTGGATCCACGCCTGCTTGTGCTGCTCTGTTCCTTGGGCGGACTCTGCGCCTGGCTGGCCCCCTGGACCTGGACCGCCCCTCTGCTGCTTCCGGCGCTCTGCCTAGCCCTGAACGCCTGGCGGACCTTACCGGGAGGGCGAGTCATCGCCGTGGCCCAAATCGCTTTCATCTTGCTCTGGGGCTTGGGGTTTCTGGGCTTCCGCGCCTGGGAAGCCGGAGAAATAGCGCCGGAGACCGTGGAGCAGACACTGATCTTCTGCGCGCGCCTCGGGACCATGCTCGGCCTGGCCCTGGCCATTCCCCTGGCCCTGACGCCGCTGGCCCTGGGGCGGGTTATGGCCTGGGGTCTGCGGAAGCTGGGTGCTCCTGAAACCGCCTGGCGAGCGGCCCTGGCCCTGGTCATCATGCTCTCTTTCCTGCCCAAGGGGCTGCGCGCGCTCTCCGGCTTAAACCGCTCCTTGCGTCTGCGCGTCCCGAACCTTCCCCGACGCCGGGCCTTTTTCCTCTTGGGCCTCGCCAGTCTGCGCCTTCTGGGAGTCCAAACCTGGGAAATCAGCCTGGCCATTGCCGGACGGGATCTTTACCGCCCCGGCCCCTGGCTCTGGCGTTCGCCATACGGGCGCTCAAGGATCAAACCCGGCCCGAGGAAAGAATGACAATGCCGGTACAGATGACCAGGATGCCAACGATTTTCTGCGCTCCCAAAGGCTCGTTAAATAGAAAATAGGCCAGGACGGCCGTGACGATATAGCCGATGCTCAAAAATGGATAGGCCAGGGATACGTTCACCCGCGAGAGCACGACCATCCAGATAACAATGCTGGCGGCATACGCGCCCATGCCCATGATAATGGGCGGACTGACCACGGCCTTGCCGACCAGGAAAAGCAAGTCCCCCGGCGACATGGAAACCCGGCCGATCCGGCTCATGCCCTCCTTGATGAAGAGCTGGGCCGAGGCGTTCAGCAGCACGCTGAAGATAATGAGCAGGTAGTTCATGTGCTTTACTTCCAGAGAAAAGGATCTTCTTCCACCAAGTCCAGGAGATAGCGGCCGTAGGCGTTTTTGTTCATATCCCCGGCCAGGCGGCGCAACTGCGCGTCATCAATGAAGCCCTGCCTCCAGGCGATTTCTTCCAGGCAGGCCACCTTCAGGCCCTGCCGCTGTTCCACGGCCTGCACGAAGAGCGAGGCCGAGAGCAAGGCGTCATGCGTGCCCGTATCCAGCCAGGCGATACCCCGGCCAAGGCGCTCCACCCTGAGTTTGCCCCGTTGCAGGTAAATATTGTTCACCTCGGTGATCTCCAGCTCGCCCCTAGCCGAGGGCTTAATGGAAGCGGCAATCTCCGGCGCTTCCGCATCATAGAAATACAGTCCGGTCACCGCGTAGGCGGATTTGGGACTGGCCGGTTTTTCTTCAATGCTGACCGCCCGGCCGCCGGCATCAAATTCCACCACTCCGTAACGCTGCGGATCGCTCACATGGTAGCCGAAGACCGTGGCCCCTTCCTCCGTCCGCATGGCCGCGGCCAAGGAGGTTTCCAGCTTGTGTCCGAAAAAGACGTTATCGCCCAGCACCAGGCAAACCGGAGCCCCTTGCAAAAAATCCCCCGCCAGGATCAGGGATTGGGCGATGCCCTCCGGCCTAGGCTGTTCGATATAGGAAAAAGAACAACCCCATTGCCCGCCGTCGCGAAGAAGCCGCCGGAACAAAGGCAGATCCTCCGGGGTGGAGACGATCGCGATGTCGCGGATGCCGGCCAGGAGCAGGATGGACAGGGGATAGTAAACCATGGGCTTGTCATATATGGGCATTAGCTGCTTGCTGACGCTCAGGGTCAGGGGATGCAGCCGGGTGCCCGACCCGCCGGCCAGCACCAGGCCCTTCCAGGGGATTTTCCACATCTTTTCCGCCCTCAGGTTAGACTTTTGCCCTGCCTTAGCATAACATCCCCACAATGACAAACGCTATGCCCGTGAAATACCTGATCACCGGCGGCGCCGGCTTCATCGGCTCCTGTTTCGCGCTTGCATCCGCGCGCCAAGAACGGCAGTTGCTGACCCTGGATAAACTCACCTATTCCGGCAATCTCCTGAACCTGCGCTCCCTGGAGCAAAACCCGCTGCACCGCTTTGTCCGGGGGGATATCGGCGATGCCGCCCTCGTCCGACGCCTGCTGGAAGAATTCCAGCCCGAGGCCCTGATTAATTTTGCGGCGGAAAGCCATGTGGACCGCTCCATCCTGGATCCCGAAGCCTTTGTGCGCGCCAACGTCCTGGGCCTCTGTTCCCTTCTGGCCGCCACCCTGGACTGGTGGAAAACCCTTCCGGAAAAACAGGCCGCCGCCTTCCGCTTTCTGCACATCTCCACCGACGAGGTTTTCGGCGCTCTTCGTCATGACACCCCGGCCTTTACGGAAAAAACCCCCTATGCTCCCAATAGCCCCTATTCCGCCAGCAAGGCGGCCGGCGACCATTTCGTGCGGGCCTACTATGAAACTTACGGCCTCCCCGCCCTGATCAGCAACTGTTCCAACAACTACGGGCCACGACAGTTCCCGGAAAAACTCATCCCCCTGGTCTTTGCCAGGGCCAGGGCCGGAGAAACCCTGCCGGTTTACGGACAGGGCGAAAACATCCGCGACTGGCTGCACGTGGAAGACCACTGCGCGGCCCTGGAACTAATCCTGACCAGGGGACAGCCCGGACAGACTTACAATATCGGCGGACGAGCCGAACGGCGCAATATTGATGTGGTCAGGGACATCTGCGCCATCTTGGACGAACTCGCCCCCAGGCCGGATGGCCCGCACGCCGGACTGATCCGCTTCGTCCAGGACCGGGCCGGGCACGACTTCCGTTATGCCATTGATTCCTCCAAGCTGGAAAGGGAACTTGGCTGGCAGCGTCGTTTCACCTTTGAACAGGGGCTCAGGGAAACCATCCTCTGGTACCTGGATAACCCGGACTGGCTGCAAGCGACGCAAAGCGGCGAATACCGCCGCTGGATGGAACGCCGGTACGGCGGAGAGGATCCGGCATAGGCCATGCTCAAGATAGTGGGCATTACCTATCTCCTTACAGCGGCAGCGTTTGTAACCGGCTATCTGAGCTCCGGCAGGGGCGGATTTTTTGGTCCCAGTTTCGGCGGAATAGCATTAGCTGTTATGGCATTTCCATGTATTGTGCTTGGAGGAGTTTTTTACATAGCTTTTAACATAAAACAAAACCGCCTGCTTTATATCGCTGGATATTTGGCATTAACGGTAGGGGTTGCCGGAGGTTATTACATAAAAGACAACTATATAAACCACTATATAGCAAAACGCAGAACTCAACAAAAGCTAGACAAAATCAAACGACAGACTGATTACATAAACAGCGTTATCGAAGATGATGTACGCGAAATTTATCCAGACGCTCAGATTTATACAGAATATCCTTCTCCTATTCAATATGCGGTACAGCAAGCTTTTGTAAAATTAAGCGGATATAAATATGAAAATCCGCCAAATTTTGATGACGAAATAGCAAAATGGAAAGAAATAAAACAAAAAATACCAACTGATTTTCCATATCCGATTGCTATTCTGTATTATTTTGAAAATGCCGAAAATAATTTCGCTGTGCTTTTTTTAGGCGATTTTACTCTGCGTTATAATAACCGATCAACTCTTTCTGAAAAAACCGCGGAACAATTAACGCAAATTTTGAAAAATCATCTGGGCAACTATCATACTGGTTTTGAAATAATCTATGATTATACATTTATTGTTTCAATTAAAAATCTTACTAACGTCGATGAACCTGCTGAAACAAAGTTATGGCAAAATTTTGTGAGAGAAAATAACATCAATACGGAAATTGTTAATATTTCCGTTAGATATCATATGAATGACTCTACTTCTAGAAGGTACGACATAAGTGATAATCGTTGGGATTAAAGTATAGGGCGGCCTTGGCATGCTTCCTGCTTAATCAGCCCAAACCGGGATATCAGGGAAAATTTTTCCTGGGAGGGCTGTTTTTATGATGTCATCCTTATACATAGGCGCCACCGGGCTGGGCACCCTCAGCCGCGGAATGCAGGTGGTCGGCAATAACCTCGCCAATGTCAGCACCGTGGGCTACAAGCAGTCCTCGGCCGAGTACCAGGATCTTTTCAACAGCATGGTCATGGCCCCGGCCAACCATGTCACCAATATGTCCCAACTGGGGCACGGCTCACAATTTGTGGCGGCCCGCACACTTTTCAGCATGGGCGGGCTGGAATCCAGCAATACGGTCACGGACTTGGCCATCAACGGCCACGGCTTCTTCGGCGTGCTCAAGGGCGATAAAATTCTTTACACCAAGGCCGGCAACTTCCGTTTCGACCGGGAAGGCTACCTCCTGGATCCCACCGGCTGCAACCTGGTGGGACACAGGATTGTAAACGGCGTTCCTGCAAACGGTTTTGAGCCCATCAAGATCAGTTTCGCCGCCGGTTCAACGGACAGCATCTATGCCGCGAGACCCACTTCCGCCGTAAGCATCACCACCCGCTTGGGCGGCATGGAAAACCGCAGCGACCACCCGGACAACCCGGTTTTTTCCATGACCGCAGGATGGGATGGCTCCAGAAACCTGCCCTTGTCCAGCGAACAGGCCGGATATTACGATGCCCTGGAAGTTATCGATAGCGCCGGCAACCCCCAGGAACTGCGCATTTATTACGACTATGTGGGCATGCAGAACGGCGTGCGCTTATACGAATACCTGGTTGGCACAGCCCCCGGTGAAGACGGCTCCGCCAGGGCCGGCACCCCCGGGGCCGGTCTGCTCATGTGCGGCACCCTGAGTTTCGACAATCGGGGAGAACTCGTCGGCATGACCGCCTTCACCCCCACCGGGAACAATCCGGCGGCGGCCGACAACTGGGCCCCAGCCGCCATCCGTGGCGGCAGCCCGCTCATACCGGTCACTTTTGCCGGGGCCGCGCCGCAGAATATCAGCCTGAATTTCGGCCTGTCCCTCAACCAGGGTTATAACCCGGCCCTGAACAGCCCGGCCGTGGGTGGGAGCAACCCGGAACTTTTTTACAGCGCCTCTCCCGGCGCGACCAAGACCGTCTATCCCTCGACAGCTTACGGCTCCTCCCCCTATACCACCTATCTGCGCCAAGACGGGGTGCGGGAAGGCTACATGAGCGATCTCTTCATCAACGATACGGGGTTCGTCACCGCCAGCTATACCAATGGAGAACAACGGGATCTCTACCAGATCAGCCTTTTCCGCTTTGTCAGCAATGACGGCCTGCGCCGTGAGGGAGCCAACCATTTCTCCGCCACCGACGCCTCCGGGCCGGCGGACGAAGGCATACCTGGAAGCGAAAACTTCGGCGGGCTGCAGTGCTTCCACATTGAAACCTCCAATGTGGACATGGCTAGGGAATTCACCCATATGATCATCACCCAGCGCGGTTTCCAGGCCAATACCAAGATCATCACCGTATCCGACGCCATGCTGCAAAGGGCCCTGGAACTCAAACGCTAATCCCGCGAATCCATCAGGACGGTCTTGGCAAAGGCTTCCAGGTGGGTTATAGGGTGGCTCCCCAAGCCGTTTTCAAGGAGCCTACCCCATGTCCGCGCGGAAAATTCTTTACCTGGAAGCTCAATCCGGCATCAGCGGCGATATGGCCGTGGCCGCCCTGCTGGATTTGGGCGCGGATCTGGAAAAATTAAAACAGGCCCTGGCCAGCCTGGGGTTGGACGGTTACCGCCTGGAAATAAGCCAGGTCAGCAAATGCGGGCTCCGGGCCCGCGATTTCAACGTAATCCTTGAAAGAGACGAAAACAAGTCCGGACACGAACATAACGAACCTGGGCGCGCCCATGCCCACGGACACGGCCACCTCCATGGATCGGAACATCTGCCCGCCCACCCCTCACGAAGTTTTAAGGATATAGTCCGGATCATCCGGGGATCTGCCATAAGCGCCAATGCCAAGGCCTTGGCGGAAAAAACCTTCCGGATCCTGGCCGAAGCCGAGGCCGAGGCCCACGGCCTATCCCCGGAAGAAGTGCATTTCCACGAGGTGGGCGCGCTGGATTCCATCGTGGACATAGTGTCTGCGGCCGTCTGCCTGGACGATCTGGGGGTGGAGGAAACGGTCATCTCCAGGCTGACAGAGGGCCGCGGCCATGTACTCTGCCGACACGGACTCCTGCCGGTGCCGGCGCCGGCCGTGCTGAACATCGCCCGCGCCCACGACCTTATCCTGCATCTGGTGGAAGAGGATGAGGAAATGGTCACCCCCACCGGGGCGGCCATCGCAGCGGCCATGAAGACCCGAGATCGTCCGCCGCCGGGGTTCATTGTTCGCGCCGTAGGACTGGGCGCTGGAAAAAAAGACTTCCGCCGGGCCAATATTCTACGGGCCATACTGCTTGAGGAACAGGACGAAAGCGTATATTTTCAGCCGGACGGGAGGCAAGATGCCTAAATTCCATATTCCGGCCCTATTCCTGCCCCTGTGCCTGGGCCTGTATTCGGTCCCGGCCTACCCGGCCGAAGCGGCGGGAAACACGATGAACAGGCAGGAGCTGCGTTCTCTGCTTCGCGAACTCCTGAAGGAAGATCCCGGTCTGGTGCTGGATGTATTGCGCGATCACAGCGAATTCGTGCTGGATGTAGCCCAGCAGGGTGCGGATCTACGCCGGGAGAAAATGCTTCAGGCCCAATGGCGCCAGGATTTGACCAAGCCCAAAAACATCCTGCTGGAAAACCGCCCCACCCTTGGCCCCGCCGAGGCCCAGGTGACCATCGCCGTCTTTACGGACTTCACCTGCGTATATTGCCAGCAGGCCGAACAGACCATCAAGCGCCTGCTCCAGGTCTATGCCGGCAAAGTCAGGGTGGTTTATAAATACATGCCCATGCGCAGCCATCCCGGCGCCCTGGAGGCCGCCGAGCTGATGCTGGCGGCCTACCGGATGGACAAACAGAAAAGCTGGGAAGTCTTCGATACCTTTTTTGCCAACCGGACCAAAATCCTTTCCAATGAAGGGCAGACTTTCATGCGTGCTATAATCACGGAAAAAAGCCTGGATCTGAATAAACTCCTGACCGAAGCACAGAGCGTCAGCGTCCAGGGACTGCTGGCTGAGGACGAATCTGACGCGAAAACATTGCAATTTGACGGCACTCCTAGCTTCCTGGTCAACAATCTGGTCATCCGTGGGGCCTTGCAGGAAAACTTTTTCCGCCAAGCCGTGGATCTGGCCTTGGCCGAGGCCGCGAAAAAATAAGACGTTTATGGCAAGATCCCTTACCGGCATAGCCTGCCTCAGCGGGGCGCTGCTCATGTTGTTCATGGCCGGGCCGCCTCCGGCTCCCCCCAACGCCTCAGGCGCAACCGCGTCCCAGCCCAAGCCTTCCGCGGAGCTCCCCTCTCCCCTTATTCCGAACCAAGCCATGACGGAAAAAGGCTGGCTCCCTCTGCTCCAGAGACTCCATGACGATAAAATCTACGATCAAGATGTGGGCGAATGGTTCGCCGGCCTGCAGGAGAACTATTCCCCGCGTCCCATGGGTACGAAGGTCGGCGCCATGTTCAGGAGCCGCTACCAGCCGCCGCTCTTTTCCTTTTTACGCCGTCCGAAAATTCCGCCCAACCTGTACTCCGACACCCTGACCCCGGAAAATATCTCCGCCTGCCGCGCCTTCCTGCGGGAACACGCAGATCTTTTCCTCAAGGTGGAAAAACGCTATGCCGTGCCCAAGGAAGTCCTGACCGCCCTCCTGCTGGTTGAAACCCGTCTGGGCAACTTTCTGGGGCAGGACACAGCCATCTGGACCCTGGCCTGCCTCGCGGCCTCGAATGAACCGGAAACCCTCGGAGAACTGAGACCGCCCACGGCCAACGAAGCCCAGGAAGCCTGGCTGCGCGAACAGCTAAAGAAAAAATCCGACCGGGCCTATAACGAACTCAAGGCCCTCATCACCCATGCCCGCAAGTACCGGCACAACCCGCTGGAGATGCGGGGATCCAGCGAAGGCGCCCTGGGGCTGTGCCAATTCATGCCCAGCAACATCAGCATGTACGGCGTGGATGGGACCGGCAACGGACGTATTGACCTTTTTTCCCTGCCCGACGCCCTGCACAGCGCGGCCAACTTTCTCAAAGTACACGGCTGGAAAAGCAATGCGTCCAGGGACAGGCGGATACGCACCCTGTGCCGCTATAACCACAGCCGGCTATATGCCAATACCATCCTAACTTTGGCCGAGAGGCTGGCCAAAAAAGAATAGGCCGTCATGTCAGCCCCAGGCAAATCGCCTCTGCTTCCAAAACATCGCCGGTTCTTCCACGAGACGTCCCTGGGCAAACCACCCGGCCCGGACCTGCGGGAAGCGCTCGGGCGCGTCCACGAGGCCGTCAGCCTGGCCTTTCCCCTAAAACCCAAGCACCTGCGAGAACTGCCCCTGGCCGTTGAGGAACTTTCCTTACGCCTGACCGCGGAGCGCGGACAGGGCCGCAAATATTGGGGCAGCCCGCGTCTTACCGGCGCCTATCTCCACTATTTCATGCCCTGGAACCTGCTGCGCCTAGCCTGGCTGCTCCCCGGCCTTCCCCTGCGCCTGAGGCCGGGTGACCAAGTGCTGGACCTGGGCAGCGGCCCCCTGACCCTGCCCCTAGGTCTGTGGCTGGCCCGGCCAGAACTGAGAAAAACGGATCTGCGCTTTCTCTGCACGGACGCGGCCCCCCAACCCCTGGCCCTGGGGTTGGATATTTTTCATCGCGTAGCCGGTCAACCCCGGACGGGCAACGTGGAGGGGATGAACTGGCAACTCCGCACCAAGCGCGGACGCCTGGAAGCGATGAACGCCCGACTCCAAGGGAGAGCACGCCTGATCACCGTCGGCAACGTGCTCAACGAACTGCCCCAATCCGGAACAGAACGCCTGGAAGAATACCTGGAAAACCTTTTCCTGGATTTGGACCAGAGCCTGACCCCCGGCGGACAAATTTTCTTACTGGAGCCAGGCACCCGCCTGGGCGGCAAACTCTTGGGTCTTTTGCGCGGTCTGGCCCTGGGGTATGGCTATCTGGCCGAGGCTCCCTGCACCCACCAGGCCCCCTGCCCCCTAGCTGAAACGAACAAGGCCGGAGGCTGGTGCCATTTCAGCTTCCCCGCCGCCGGGGCTCCGCCAGCACTTGAAGAACTCAGCCTGGCCGCCGGATTGGGCAAGAGGCAACTGCACCTCTCCTGCCTGCTCCTGCGCAAACCCATCCAAGATCTCGCGGTATCGGGGATTTCAGGGGGCAAGTCCGGAACCAGGGAAAAATCACTGGAGGTGCGGATTATTTCCGATCCCATCCGCTTACCGGGGCAGGAGGAAACGGCCCGCTACGTCTGTTCTTCCATGGGCCTGGGGCTGTTGCGCGACGCCGCCGGCATAAAATCCGGGCAGACGGCGCGGGCCACGCTCCTGGAAAATAAGACCAAGGACCCCAAGAGCAACGCCTGGAACATGGTGAGACGGATGGATAGAAACGCTGGTAGTGCCTCAGTTTGCAAATTATAACCAGCTATTTTGGTAAGTTGTAATTCGAACTGGGGCATTATCAAAACGCTTAACTCCTGGATTTATGTCAGCCGAAAGATTATAATGTCCTCTATTAAAAAAAACCAATGAAGGAGAGTCCATGCGCATAGCCCTGCTGGGTGATTCAATCTGCGCCGGGTACGGGGTACGGCCGGACAAAGCTTGGGCCACTATGCTGGCAAAGGCCCTGGAATACGGACTGCACAATGACGGTATAAACGGCAGCACCGCCAGGGAAGGTCTCCTGCGGCTACCGGCCCTGCTGGAAACCAGGCCGAATCTGCTGTATGTTCAGTTCGGCCTGAACGATGCCTGGATGGAACTGCCCGAGTCCGAATACATTCAGACAATGGACCGGATACTGCGCGAATCCCTGAAGGAAAAAGCGCGGAAGGTGATCCTGGGAACCAACCACTTGGTCTATGTCACCGAGGAGCAAATCCGCGCCGGAGGGACGGCCTACCCGGAAAAAGTGCGCCATTTCAACGCCGCCTTGAGGGCTCTCCTGAGTCCGCCGGATCCGCGGCTGATCCTGGCGGACATCGAGGCCTGGACCGCCGATTTAGACGTGGTCGAACAGGCCTCCCTGCTGCAATGGGACGGCGTACACCTTAGCGAAGAGGGCAACGCTTTTTATTTTCAACGTCTGGAGCCGGTGTTCCGGGACATCCTGGACCAATCGGCAACATGAAAAGAGGAGGTCATACATGGAACTGCGGCGAGCCATTGAAGAAAGGCGCAGCATTCGTAAATTCACGTCCAAGCCTGTGGAACGCGCCCTGCTGGAGGAACTGCTGAAAAAATCCCTATGGGCGCCTTCGGGCATGAACCGCCAGCCCTGGAAATTCGTGGTGGTGGAAGGGGAAACCTTAAACCGCCTGCTCAAACTTTCCGTAAACCTGGCGGAACACATGGACACGGCTTTGCGGGTTTTTAACGACAAGATGCGCCAGTTCATCAAGGGCTATTTCCGGGACCTGGGCGGCGCGAAAACAGTAGTCGCCTGCCTCTCCAAGGCGGAAGAAGGTTACCTCGAAGACCACACCAACATGGTCTCCTGTGCGGCCGCGCTCTACAATTTCCTGTTGCTGGCGCACGAAGCCGGGCTCGCCACCTGTTGGATGACCGGTTACGACGAAGTGGAGAAAGAATTCTTGAATATCCTGGGCGTAAACGGCTATAAGCTTGTCGGGGTCACCCCGGTGGGCTATGCGGATCAAAACCCGCCCACGCCGCCGCGCAAAAACGAGGATATTGTCTGGCTGTCCTGACGGCGGCTTTTATTTTTTTATTTATGGAGGCGAATATGTTCAAAAAGCTACTCATTACTTTAATTATGCTCCTGATTCCCACGGGTGCGACCCTGGCCGCCGACAACATCAAGCTCCCCCCTCCGGACAAGGAGGGCGGCATGCCCCTGATGGCCGCGCTCAATGCCCGGAAGACCAACCGGGCCATCAAGCCCGAGGCCCTGCCGGAAAGCGAAATCTCCAACCTGGCCTGGGCCGCCTGGGGCATCAACCGCGCGGACGGCAAACGCACCACGCCCACGGCCAGAAACGAACAGAAAGTTCAACTTTATGTGGCCCTGGAGAGCGGGGTTTGGCTGTATAAAGCCGAATCCCATGAACTACAGCAGGTCATGTCCCAGGATCTGCGCGGCAATTTCGGGGGCGCTCCGCTGACCCTGATCTATGCCGCGATCGCTGATTCGGAATATTCCGCCATGCATGTGGGGTCTATGTACCAAAATACCGGCCTGTACTGCGCCTCTGCCGGACTGGCCAATGTGGTCAAGGGATCAGGCCTGAAAACTCTGGAGGATCTGCCCCTGCCCGCCGGGTACAAGGTCTTCATCGCCCATCCCATCGGCCGCCCCAAGTAGCGGCCTCTTGAAAAACAAGCCGCGGACGCCGCAAAGGTCGGCGCCCGCGGCGCGGCGCAAGCGCTTTCTATTCCACGGAAACATACAAATCGTTGCGATATTTATAAAAAGACATATTGTAACGTTTGCCGTTCAGAGATTCCACAGCGAAATAGCGATAATTTTTAAGGTTCTTGATTCTACTGCGGGATACGGTGCCAGTATCGCCCGGACCTTTCAGGCTGGATGTACCCATAAACCGCCACTGGCCGGTATCGTGATCATGGACGTACACTCTGAAGCTCATATTAGAATCACGGCTGTTGTTATGCAGCTTGACAAAGTCCTCCATGCCGCCGGCGCCGCTGTCGTATTTACTGCCGGGAAGGCCGAAGGTGTCCACCACTACCACCGCCCCTTTGCCTTCCTCGTCGCTGAAGGAAAACTCCGGCTGGGGATAGAGCAAACCACCTGAATACACGCAGGATGCCGCGCCGAATATCGCCAATAAAGCTACAAGCATAAAACAACGCCGCATAGAACTCCTCCTTGGATTTAATAAGCACTCCTGAGCGGAACCATTGTTAATCCGCAGGCCTCTTGTCAAGCGGGAATTATGCTTTTATACTGTCTTCTTTGTGGATCCGCGAGTCCATGACCCCCATGACCGCGCACCCCCCAACCGGAATAAAACCATGCCTGTCAAAGGTCCGCATATATCCATAAAGTCCGAATCACTGGTGGATCGCATCCTGCACATCAAGCTGGAAGAGTTTGAGGAATGGCCGGAGGCCGTGCGCCGCCTGACCATTGAGATCGCCGAAGAACTGTTCATGGCGCGCTATAACCCTTTCATCAACCCGTCCACGGTGCGGGCCAGCGTGCGAGACCGTTTCGAGCAGTCCCGCCGGGGTCTGTCCATACACTATGCCAATACCATCAGCGAGGGATTGACCATGTTCTGGAGCGCCCACGACTCCGACATGGCCTTCCGCGAGGAGATCATCACCAGGCTGGCGGAAATTCTGCCCAAAGAATGTATAGATCTCAGGCCTTCCTCCAGGGTGGAAAACGCCACCGATGCCACGGACTTGCGCCTGGAACTGCCGCTCTTGGTAGTCACCCCCTTCACGGCGGAGGAGGTCAGCCGGGTGGTGCGCCTAGCCAACGAGATGCAGTTCGCCCTAATTCCCCGAGGTGGAGGCAGCGGTTACACCGGCGGGGCCATCCCGGCCCGCAAACGCTCGGTGGTGCTGGCCCTGACCCGGCTAACCGGCATCCTGTCCCTGGACAAAAAAGCGCGCACCCTCACGGCCCAGGCCGGAGTGATTACCAACCATGCCGCCCTGGCCGCCGCCCAAGCCGGCCTGCTCTTCACCGTGGACCCGGCCTCCAAAAACGCCTCCAGCATAGGCGGCAATATCGCGGAAAATTCCGGCGGTCCTCTGGCCGTGGAATACGGCACGGCCGTGGATAACCTGCTCTCCTACCGCATGGCGCTGCCCACCGGGGAACTTATCGAGGTCATCCGCCAGAATCACCCCTGGCGCAAGATCGAAGAACAGGACCTAGCGGTGTTCGAGGTGCGGGATCTTTCAGGCGGCCTGCGCAACGTGGTCAAACTGCCCGGTCGGGACCTCCGCAAGCCCGGCCTGGGCAAGGACGTAACCAACAAGGCCTTGGGCGGCCTTCCGGGAGTGCAGAAAGAAGGGGTGGACGGCATCATCATCGACGCCACCTTTGTGCTGCATCCCAGGCTTAAGCACTCCAGGGTCATGGTTTGGGAATTTTACGGTTCCTCCATGCACAACGCCGCCCTGGCCATC
>WRHT01000002.1 GCA_009783115.1 Desulfovibrionaceae bacterium
AAAAAGCGTCAAAAAATAAAGCAAATAATTGCATCAATACCTTCATCATTCAACATTTTTCTCTTATCTTTCATTTTTCCATTAATAATATTTTTTATTATTTCCTTTAAAAGAAGCATCGGACTACATTGGATGATTTCTTTCTATCCTTTTATGTACATACTGGTCTTCCACTTATTAACCCATGATGAACTATTGAAAAGCCTGAAGTTCATTTTTTTCTTCTCTCTGGCGCATCTTGCGGCCATAGCCGTTGTCTTGGCCCTGCCGGTATCCCTGGCAAAAAACAACCGGCAATACAATTCCATCATACTCAGCCTGCACAGCTGGGAAATCGTGGAACAGCTCAAGGCCGTGAACGGCTTCACCCTAGCGGCCACCAGCTACGCGGACGCCGCGATCCTGGAATTTGCCGGAGAACGGCGGGTCATCGTCTTTGGCCAAGGATCGCACCACGCCCGGCATGACGACCTGCTGACGGACTTCCGCGCCCTGGCCGGGGGCAATATCCTCATCCTGCGCAAATCGCCCTATTCCCTTGAGCAATATGCGCCATTCTTTCGTGAAACGGAAACGGAGCGTATGGAGATAAAGGACGCTATTTTTTACCTGATCAAGGGTTATGGCTTTGATTACGAAACTTACCGGAAACAAACGCTTATCCCAATAAAGGAAAAATATTACCGGATCCCGGCCTGGCTGCCAATGCCAACGCAAAGCCGCTATTTCTTCAACAGGTACTTCGAACAGGAATGACAGATTGCAAAAGCGGCCAGGCGGCGATATCCAGGGTTATTTTGCCGCAGAGCGTTTGCGGGAAAGAAAGGCCGCGAAGATCATGTCGCCGTCGCCCAGGGACGGCGTCCAGCCCAATGCCTGTTCTGTGGCGGAAATATCCAACAAATAGTTCCGGTCGGCAATCATATATTGTTCCTTGTACATAAGCTCCAGTCCCAAAAATCCCGTTACCCCAAGAACAGTCTTAACCGCTGGCCCCCAGGTTGGTATAAGAAGGGATCTGGACCCGGCTGCGAGGATCAGTTGCCGCAACAGCTCTTTTACCGTAGGGGGATTTTTGGAGCCTAGATTGTATTCCCCGGAAGGGCAGCCTTTTTCCATGGCCAGCAGGATAGCCCGCGCGCAATCCTCCACCGCCACCATCTGGTAGCAATTTTTGCCAGAGCCGATCATGGGCACCGGCAGATTACGTTCAATAAGGGCGAAAAGCTTGTCCAGAATGCCCAGCCTTCCTGGACCGATAATCATCCTGGGCCTGAAGATGGTGATCGCGAATCCTCGTTGCCGGTAAACGGCGCAGAGATCTTCAGCCTCCATTTTGCTCCGCCCATAAGGCCCGAACGGCGAGCGCGGATGATCCGCTGGCACCGGAAGCGCACGCGGATACCCATAGACCATGTCCGTGCTGAAATAAATCAGCTTGCGCGCTCCGCACTCCTCCATGCGGGCCAGGACATTCCCCGTTCCAATGGTATTGGTGCGCCTGAAAAACTCTTCCCGATCCCGGCGCGGCGCTTTCAGATGGTATTGATTGGCCGCAAGATGGATTACCACATCATCGGGGGCAAAGGTAAAGGAGAGCCGTTCGCGGATGTCCTGCTGGACAAAGGCAAGATCCGGCACGGCGGGCGGCGCGATGTCCAGCGCGACAAGTTCATGCCCCTGTCCGGCAAGAAGGGCCGCCGCGGCCTTCCCCAAAAAACCTGAACCCCCTATGAGGACGGCGCGCGGCATATCTCCACGCCCGCTCAACGTCCGGTATCCGTAACCACCCCAATGCCCAGCTCGCGCAGTTGCTTGGCGTTCACCGCTGCCGGCGCCTGGGTGAGCAGGCAGATGGCCTTTTGGGTCTTTGGAAAGGCGATGACATCGCGAATGGAGCTGGATCCGGTGATCAGCATGGCCAGGCGGTCAAAACCGAAGGCAATGCCGCCGTGGGGCGGAGCGCCTTGCTCCAAGGCGCGGAGCAAAAAACCGAACTGCTCTTCAGTCTGCTCTGGGCTAAATCCCAAGGCTTTGAACAGGCGGCGCTGGCTTTCGGCGTTATGGTTACGGATGGAGCCTCCGCCCACCTCGGTGCCGTTGAGCACCAAGTCATAGGCCCTGGCCTCCACCGCCGCTAGATCGCCGTCCAACAAAGAGACATGCTCTGCTTTCACCTGGGTGAAGGGGTGATGACAAGCCACATGGCGTTTTTCCTCGGCGCTGTATTCAAACATGGGGAAATCCGTGACCCAGAGAAAATCAAGACGATCCTCTCCGATAAGCCCGAAGTCCTGGCCCAGGCGCAAGCGGAGGTTGCCGAGCACAGCGTTGACCATTTCCGGCTCACCGGCCTGAAAAAATACGATATCCCCTATTTCCAGATCCAGTTCCCTGACCAAGGCCTCCCGTTCGCCGTCGCTTAAAAACTTGGCTATGGGCGACTGCCATTCCTCCGGACGGATCTTGATCCAGGCCAGCCCTTGGGCCCCGTAAATTTTACAAAACTCCGTATAGTCATCGATCTCCTTACGGGAGAGCCTTTCCCCGCCGCTTACCTTAAAGGCCTTGACCAGCTTGGCGCTGGCAAAAAGCCGTAATGAACTCCCCCGGAGCGGGGTGGTGACATCATGCAGGCGCAGGCCGAAGCGCGTATCCGGCTTATCCACTCCGTAATCGCGTATGGCCTCGGCATAGCTCAGGCGCGGGAAAGATCCCGGCAAATCCCGGTCCAGGGTCTCTTTGAAAAGGGCGCGCATCAGTCCTTCGGCCAGATCCATCACCCCATCCTCATCCACGAAGGACATTTCAATATCGATCTGGGAAAACTCCGGCTGCCGGTCGGCACGCAAATCCTCATCCCGGAAGCAGCGAGCCAGTTGGAAATATTTTTCCACCCCGCCCACCATGAGCAACTGTTTGAAAAGCTGCGGAGATTGGGGCAGGGCGTAAAATCCCCCTTGGTTCACCCGGCTGGGCACCAAAAAATCCCTGGCCCCCTCCGGTGTGGAGCGGGTCAGCATGGGCGTCTCCACTTCGATGAAACCCTGCTCGTCCAGGTAACGGCGCACCGCCTGGGACATACGGTGCCGCAGACGCAAATTTCTGAACATGCGCGGACGGCGCAGATCCAGATAACGATATTCCAGACGCAAGTTTTCCGCCGGATCCAGGCGATCATCCAGCATAAAAACCGGAGTGCGCGAGGTATTAAGCAGCTTCCAGGCGGTCGCCACCACCTCTATCTCCCCGGTGGGCAGGTTCGGATTGGCCATGCCCTCGGGCCGGGAGCGCACATAGCCCCGCACCGCGATCACATACTCCGCCCGCAGGACATGCGCCTTGGCATGGGCCTCCACCGCGGCCTCCGGGCTGAAAACCACCTGGGTCAGCCCCTGGCGATCCCGCAAGTCCACAAAAATCAAACCTCCATGATCCCGCCGGAACTGCACCCAGCCCATCAGGCAGACCTCACCCCGCAAGTGCTCCATTCCCAAAGAAGAACAATCATGGGTGCGCTTCCAGCCGCCCAGAGGCTCCACCAATTTCTGGTGCTCCAATTGAATATCGCGTTCCTGCCCAAGATCCTGCATCGC
The DNA here is from genome assembly GCA_009783115.1 of Desulfovibrionaceae bacterium. The sequence continues at coordinate 3,597 of WRHT01000002.1, forward strand.
TTCCATAATCCACTCCGTATGATCGTCAGTCCAGCGAAAAATTCTCCAAAAACATTTCCCTTTGTCCCCCCTGGCGCATATCCTTCACCAGCACCACGCCCTTGTCCAGCTCCATGCCGCCGAGGATCAGCGTGTAAGCCGCCTCATGTTTGGAGGCGGCGCGCAACTGGCTTTTCAGGCTTGCGGCGCTGAAGGCGCAAAGACCAGAGCGCCCTTGGGAACGCAAACGCGCGGCCAGGGACATGGCCGTAGGCAGCGCCCGGTCCTCCAGAACCGCGATGTAAAAATCCGGCTCTCTCTCCGGTGAACGCGGCAGAAGCAGAGCCAGGCGCTCCATGCCGCAGGCAAAACCGATGCCGGGAATATCCGGGCCGCCCAAGGCGGACACCAACCCGTCATAGCGTCCGCCGCCGGCAATGGCGGACTGGGCGCCGACCGCGCCGGAAACCACCTCAAAGGTGGTACGGTTATAATAATCCAGGCCGCGCACCAAGCGGGGATTCAGTATATAAGCCCGCCCCAGGCTATCCAGCAAACCGCGCACTTCCGCAAAATGCGCCCGGCAGTCCGGGCAGGACAGGACAGCGATCTCCGGCGCCCCGGCGCTCGTTTTCCGGCAAGAGGAATTTTTGCAATCCAGCACCCGTAAGGGGTTTGTTTCCAAGCGGCGGCGGCAGTCCTCACACCAGCCCTCCGCCGGACGGGAAAGAAGAAAACCCCGCAGGGCCTCGCGGTATCCCGGACGGCACTGCCGGCAGCCCAGGGAATTTAGTTCCAGGGTGACGGCCTTGATGCCCAGAGCCTCCAGGTAGTGCATGAGCATAAGGATCACTTCCGCATCCACGCGGGGGTCTTCGGCTCCCAGGCATTCGCAGTTGACTTGGTGGAACTGGCGCATCCTCCCCTTTTGCGGGCGCTCATACCGGAACATGGGGCCGAAGGTGAAAAACCGGCTCAGGCTCTCCCTGGCGTGCAGGCTATGCTCAACATAGGCGCGCATGATTCCGGCCGTGGCCTCCGGCCGCAAGGTCAGGGAACGCTCCCGGCGATCCGGAAAGGTAAACATTTCCTTGCGCACCACATCGGTATCAGCCCCGATGGAACGGGCGAAAAGATCGGTGTACTCAACGATGGGCACATGGATCTCTTTGTAGCCATAAAGGGAAAAAACCTCTCTGGCCTTGCCGCCCATGAAAGCGAAACGGGCGGCTTCATCCGGCAGATGATCCGCGAAACCCTTGACGGTCTCTATTACAGCCATGATAACCCCTGATATGCTTTGAAGCCGCCTTTTTTATATAATAAAAACAACCTTGTAAAGATTCTCAGTCGGCTTCCAACGGAACATAGCCAACCCTGGCCACCAGGTCCTGTCCTTCCGGGCCGCGCAGCCAGCTCAGCAGAGTCTTGGTCTCCGGACTCGCTGGCCGGCAGGTGACCGCCAGCAGCTCTCCGGTCAGAGGATAGCTGCCGTTGCGGATATTTTCCAGGCTGGGCAACACGCCGTCAACGGCCAAAAAACGGATATCCAGCGAAGGAAATTGCTCGGTGGCATACCAGCGGAAAGAATAGCCCAGGGCGTTATCCCGGTTGCGGTATTCGGCCACGGCCCGGATCAGCTCGCCCATGCCCTCATGGTATTCCTCATGCAAGGGAGTGGCCAGGGAGCGGCCCCGCATGACCATAGTCCGCATGGCGCTCTGGCTGCCTGAACCTTCGGGCCGCTGAAAAGGCAAAATACGGGCGTCCGGCCCGCCAAGTTCCCGCCAGTTGGTGAGGCGCCTGGAATAAATGTCGCGGATCTGCTCCAGGCTCAAGCCGGTTACCGGGTTATCCCGGTGCACAAAAAAGACGAAGGCCTCCAGGGCCAGAGGTATGAGTTCCGGGGTAAGACCGGCCCAGCGTAGGCTGTCCATTTGCTCCGGCGAGGGTCTGGCCCCGAAGAAAATATCCGCCAGTCCATTTTCCAGGCGTATCAAAGCGTTCCTGGTGTTATGGCAGGAAACCACTTCACGGATAGCCTTCTCATCCAGTCCGGCGTAAAGGACCTGGGCCGCGGCTCCGTAAAGCGGCAAGGCGGCGATGGCCCCGTCCAGCCTGGGATGGTTGCGCTCCAGGCGCAAGGATGTAGACGCGGCGGGAAGGACCAGCTTGTTGCCCGGAGCCAGGGGCATGTAATCGCCTACGTTTACCCCGTGCCCAATGTCCTCCGCGCTGGGACGGCCAAAAAAAGTATCCCGGTGAATGAGCCAGATATTCAACCCGGCCGCTCCCATCCCGCAAAACAGGAGCGCGCCCAGATAAAGCGCCCCCCGCCTCCGCCCGGCGCTGGGCCGGCGGCGGCAACCCAGGGCAAAGGCCGCCAGATGCGACACATACAGCAAAACCGCCGCGAGCAGAAAAACATTCAACAAACTGGACAAGCCGGCCATCCGGAAAAACGGAATGCTGCCGGCCAGGAGGCAGAACAACGGCAGACACAGGGGTAACCAGCGGATCAAAAAGGATCTCGGCAAAGGCCCCCAACGGGCCAGGAAAAAACCTCCAAAAAAAACCAGGGCCAGGGTTATCCCCAGTTGGATAAAATCATTAAAAATATGAAAGTTCCCAAACCATACGCCGCCCGCCGCCGCCAGAGGGGGCAGGATAAAACTCAGCGGCAGGCTGATCAGCAAATATTTGCCTTCCGCACGGATACTCATACCCCCTCCACCAAGAGAATCTCGCCGCGCGCCCGTACTGGCCGTGCCGGGATCAAGACTTTGCCCGCCTGGTCTTTCCGGCTTTGTCCCGTAAAACGGCACAGGGAATAAAATTCGTTCACGCCTCGATCCGGCCGGCCTTCTTCCAGGGCCACCCGCACTACAGGCAGGGCCAGTTGGGCGCGCAAAAAAGCGGCCTTCTTGACCGCCACCAGGCGGCGCAGACACATAGCCCGCTCTTTTTTCAGTTCCGGGGGAAGCTGATCCCGAAAACGCGCCGCCGGGGTTCCCGGCCTGCCGGAAAAAGGAAATACATGGGCATAGCTCAGGGGCAGGACCTGGGCCAATTCTAGGGTCGCCGCAAAATCCGCCTCGCTCTCGCCGGGAAAACCCACAATGAAATCCGCGCCCAAACCGAAGAGAGGCCAAACTTTGCGCAATTCTTCCAAAAAGCCCGGCACCGCGGCCGGATCATAATGTCCCCGGCCCATGCGCCGGAGTAGACGCGGGCTGCCGCTCTGCAAAGAAAGATGCAAGTGCGGCGCGATCCAGGGGCTGACGGAAAGCGCTTCCAAAGCCTTGGGGCCAAGCTGTCCAGGATCCAGGGAACTCAGGCGGAAACGCGGGCCTTCCCCAAAATCCAGAAGATCGGCAAAGCTCTTCCCCAGACGAAGCGTCAAAGTCCATAGATCTTCGTAATCTCCCAAGTTCACCCCATTCAGGACGATTTCCCGGAAACCGGCCCGGATCAGGCGATCCGCCTCCGCCAGGACCGCCGGCCAGGGACGGCTGCTTGCGGGGCCGCGCCCTTGCGGCACAATACAATAAGCGCAATGCCTGGAACAGCCGTCCTGGATTTTGAGCAACGCCCTGGAGCGGGCATGGCCGCTGAGACTGAATGGAGGAAAAGACCCCGGCGCGCTGTCCGGCCTGGATATTCCGGCTTCTTCCGCCGCCCCGTCTGCCTCCGCCCAAAGATCCGTCCGGGAAGAAACGGCCCCCGGAACTGCATCCAGCAAATCCCGCACGGCCGCGCGCAAATCTCCGGCGCTGGAAACAACGGCCGCTTCTTCTCGCAGGCTGGGCAGACGCTCTAAGAGCCGCGCTTCCTCCCCTCTGCCCACCAACTCATCCACCGGCAGAAGGCGCAATTCCTCCGGTAGGGCCTGGGCCGCGCAACCCGTGACCACCAGTTCGCACTCCGGGGCCTGCCGGCGGATCCGACGGATCAGCGCCCGAAGATCTCCAACGGCTCTGGCGGTAACGGCGCAACTGTTCACCAGGGCCAGATCCGCGCCCATCGGCGAACCAAGCTCCTGGTGCCCGGCCCGTAGCCAAGCCTCGCGCACGGACTCGGATTCGTACTGGTTTACCTTGCAGCCCAGGGTAGCTATAAAAAATCTTCTGGGAAGCAAAAATTTACTCCATAATTACAAAGGCAGGGGCGTAGGCAAAGTGAACGCAGGAAGCAAGTCTTTTTAGCGTTAAATCAGCTCCCCGGCAAGGCTTGTAAAAGCGGGTCGGGCAGAGTAAGATACCGCACGGATATTTATTGATATGTATAAAATAATTTTCCTCGCCCTGGCCCTACTTTACACCTATCCGGCCTGGGGCGCGGCCCCGGTAGCGAACCAACCTGAAATTCCCCTGCTCTCTCCCCCAGCCCTGCCGGAAAAGAACGCCTGGCCCATGTCCGGCCTGACGGAAAACCCCGCCTGGCACAAAACGGAAATAATGCGGCTGTATGAAACCCAGCCCGACGACAACGAACTGGAACGGATGTATCTCATCTGTTTGCGCGAGGCTTGCAACGGTAACCCGCTGGCCATGATCCTCCTGGCCCACGCTTATGCGCGAAACCTGCACCCGAACGATCCTTTGGCCGACTTCTACCCACCCATGCACCACGCGGGTTACTGGCTGAGTTGGTCCGAACGCCTGACCAACCGGGCCTGGGTGGCCAGACGCCTGGGAGATCTGGCCCAGGACCACGATAAAAAAATCGCCCATTACACCGAGAGTGCCGCCTTGGGAGATACGGAAGCCATGTACCGCCTGGCACTATTGACCGACAGAGTGGACGCGCTTATGCGGGCCGCCCTGGCCGGACATCCCCGGGCCGCCTTTCTGATTGCCGCGACCCTGAAAAACGGCGGCCCGGATTCTCCGCCTCAATCCCGCCTGGCCGTAAATTATTGCTGGTTAGCCGCTCTGGGCGGCGACAGCCAAGCCCTGCAAACTTGCAGCGAATATTTCTCAAACGGAACCCAGAACTTTCCCAAAGACCACCGGCGAGCCTACATGTTTGCAATCCTGGCCGTGGACGCCGCCGGAAAGGACGAATCCCGCGCCCGATCTGCCTCCCTGCACCTTAAAGAACTAATCCGGAGCACACGATTTAGCGGAGAAACAATCTGGGAAATCCGCCAGGAAACGGAAATTTTCAAGGCCATCGCCCTGGAGGAAAGGCATTCCCGTCTACTCCGCGAAGAACAGGCGCGGGATATAGTCCTACAGGAGTTAAAACTGGAACTTAAAAGCGTGCACGAAATCCTGGGTGATACTCCCGGTGAATTCAACGAAGAACGTTTACGCATGGCCGGACAGGGACAACATGAAGAAAGCTCTGTCGCGGATATGGATGAACAGACGCAAGAAGCTGGCGGTCAGGACCTCGGCCGTTCCCTTGCCTGGGCAGGGCTGGCCGGATTCGCGGTCTTGATCCTGGCCGGACTTTTGCCACAATCCAGCCTGGTTGAAAACTTGGCGCGTTTTTGGGGCGGACCGGCCCTGCTCCTTTATGCCTTTCTGGCCTTGGGGCTGATCTGGCCGGACACGGCCCAAGCCGGCCAGCCATTACGCCAGGCGGAGGAAACGGCCAAACGTGAAAACGCGCTAATCCAAGCTATAAAAAATATCTACATGCCTCCCAAACCCGGATTTATTCCGCCGAACAACGAAATTCCCCTTACGCATGGCTGGGAGGACCCGGACTGGGATACCCCCCTTGTCCAAAGCATTTATAAAAATCCGTATAGCTACGGCAATAACCTGGACAACTATCTGCCCTGCCTGCTTGAGGCCCTGCAAGGAAATCCCAAGGCCATGCTGGCCCTTTCCATGTTCTATTATCTCTGGGGTTATGTAATCATGGACATGTATCCTGATTTTCCGCCTCAAATACACAGCAGCGAATACTGGCATGACTGGGCGGAAAAATTGACCAATCCGGGGTGGGTCAGGCTCGGACTGGGACATCTGCACCGGCGTTGGCCGTCCAGCGCCGAAGATTATTACCGGCAAGCCGCTGAGTTGGGCAACGCCGAAGGTATGTTCCACTATTACCAACTGCATGGGGAACGCAAGAGTTATCTCTATCTCAGCGCCAGCCTTGGTTATGCCCGTGCGGCCTTTACCCTGGGCGAAGAACTGGAGCTGCAAGGCGGCATTGAAAATATGCTCCTGGCCCGGCGTTTCACCTGGCTTTCGGCCCTGAACGGCGATGAATGGGGGCTGCTGCGCGCCTCCATTGCCTTTTATAACAACGAATTCGGACACGAATTCAACAACTGCGAAATGGGCTACCTCTATGCCCTGCTTTCCCAACGCTACAAGCAGAGCCACGGCTATCCGGAACCTCCAACGGACAAGGTCTGCCTGTTCAACCGGGCCCAGACCAATATCCTGGAAAGCCGCGCCGATCTATGGCAGGTCTGGCAGGAACAGCGCAGGCTGCCGCAAATACTACGCGGCCGCAACCAACGACTCCGCCTGTTGGAAGAATTACAGGAGCATCTGGCCCCGCTGACGCAAATTCTTCAGGAGCGCCTATCTGAAGAAGACCGGGATGAAAAAAACGGACTCCCTGAAGATCCTTCCTACAGCAACTGGGGAACCTGGGTCGCCAGACTCCGCCTCCCCTGGCATCTGGGTTTTTACCATGAAAATACCATGATGGAGAACCCCTTTCCCAGCTACCAAGACCTGCGCCGGAATCCTCCCCAATATATCAAGCAGCGTTTTATGGAACTGAACGCCCAACAAACACGCACGCTATATACACTCATTGGCGCCATTCTGAGCGGCTCCCTGCTGCTCCATCTCTACCTGAGCCTCAGCAGGAAAAAATAGCTCAACGATCCTGCGGTTCTTTCTTCCGCAAAACACAGCCCAGGCTTTCCAATTCGCGCAAAGCCGCCCGGCAAAGGGTCGGCAGGGCGGCCGTAGCCGTGGGAGTCAGTTCCTGATTCAGGTCGTCCATATTTTCCGGCTCCATGCCCAGAACCACGGTTACTGGACGCCGACCGCCGGAAAGCTCACACAGGATCAGGACGTCTTCCAGGCTCACCTGGTGCATGGAGTCGGAAAGTCCAAGGCTTGAACACAGTCCCTCGCCTTCCAGGCGGCAGACAGTGCCGGGCTTTTGCCCGGCACGCACCGCATCCAGCACGATCAACACGTCGCAGGCCTCAATATACCCCATCAGGCCGATGCCCAGGGTGCCGCCGTCCAACAGACGGACGCCCGGCGGGAAAAGGTATTCTTCTTCCAGCTTGCGCACGGCATGCACCCCCACCCCCTCATCGCCAAGAAGCAGGTTGCCTACTCCCAAAACCAAAATTTCCGACATCTTTTACTCCCCGAAGATCAATTTTCCGCCCGCCTCTTAACATCGTCGCGTTAATTATTATATAGAAAACAATTCCAAGATCAAATCGCTCAGTCCAAGGGTGAACTACATGACCAAAAAAAATCCCTACGAAACGGCACAAGAGGCGCATAGTCAGGCGGAATGGCCCAACTCCCCGGAAACCGAATATGAATACATCCCGCCCCTAGCGGAACCAGGCACCGCCTTCCTGAAAGATCCCCTGCCTGAATGCCCGCGCTGTAAAGCCACGGAAGAAGAGGCGGCCAAGGCCATAGCCGAGGCAACTGATATTCGCCTGCGCGCCTTGGCGGACCTGGATAACGCGCGCAAACGCCTTTTACGCGAAAAAGAGGAAGCTACCCGCTACGCCGCCGCCGCCGTGCTTACGGATATACTCCCGGCCCTGGACAACCTGGATTTGGCCCTGGATCATGCCAAAGGCAGCGACGCCTGCAAGGATTTTCTAGTAGGCGTGGAAATGACCCGCAAGCTGCTCCTGGAGTCCGTAAAAAAACACGGACTGGAGCCGGTCGGAACCCTGGGAGAACCCTTTGACCCCAACCTGCATGAAGCCATCAGCATGACCAGCCACCCGGACATCCCGGACGGAGCAATCTGCGCCCTGCTCACCCGCGGCTATAGGCTGCACGATCGCCTGTTGCGCCCGGCCAAAGTGGTTGTATGTAAAAAATAAAACTATGGTTTCTCAGGGTAAATCTTCCAAGCGAAACAGGCGGGAAAGGGCATGGAGCAAAACAGAAATTGGCTGAATATGGCCAGGATGACCATTGATGTGGAAATGGAAGGCCTGAACGCGGTCAAGGAACGCCTGGGCGAATCCTTCAACCGAGCGGTGGATCTGCTGGCCATCTGCAAAGGCCGGGTGGTCATCAGCGGCCTGGGAAAATCCGGCCTAGTGGGGCGTAAACTTGCCGCCACCTTTTCTTCCACCGGAACCCCGGCCTTTTTCATGCACCCGGTGGAAGCCCAACATGGGGACCTGGGATCCATCCGTGAAGAAGATGTCTTCATCGCCATTTCCAATTCCGGCAAAACCGATGAACTCAACGCCCTAATCCCGGCCCTGCGCTCCTTGGGCGTAAAAATCATCGCCCTCGCCGGCAAAACGGATTCCCCTCTGGCCGCCCTTGCCGATCTGGTTATCAGTACCGAGGTGCCGCGCGAGGCCTGTCCGCTCAACTTGGCCCCCACGGCCAGCACTACTGCGGTCCTGGCCGTGGGCGATGCCCTGGCCGTCTGCCTGATTGAGGCCAAAGCCTTCACAGAAAACGATTTCCGCAGGGTTCATCCGGGTGGGGCGCTGGGTAAACGTTTGCGCCAATTTTTACATGAACTCATGCGCTGTCCCGCGCCTGCCGCCTTGCATACGGCCTCGCTGGCCGAAGCGGTAAACGCTCTGCACCAGGGAGGCTTGGGCGCCATGCTGATCCTGGATGAACAAGGAATCGCCGCCGGTATTCTCACCGATGGAGACCTGCGCCGAGCCTTGCTTAAACGTGACTTCAACCCGGAACACCCGGTAAAAAAATATGCGACCGAAAAATTCCGGCATGCCACCCCGGAAATGAGCGCGGCTGAAGCCCTGGACAGCATGGAACAAGCGGCCATTACCGTGTTGCCCGTCCTGGACGGAAACAACCGCCCCTTGGGCATGATCCATCTGCACGATCTTCTGGGTAAAGGCGGGATTAATTTCTCGGGCATGAGCGAAAACCAGGATTAACGCCCTGAAAGAGCAACGATCTGTGTCAGACCCGGTTATTTCCTCTTTGTAGCCGATCCCGCAACAGGATCGCCGCCAGATTCATACCCAGAGCCAGACCCAGAAGGGAAAGAGCCGCTCCGTATTGCAAGGGCATGGTTTTCTCCATGTCCACCCCGGCGGTGGAAAGCACGTAAATATGGTTGGACAAGGCCATGACCGGGCGGAAGATGGATTCCAGATTTCCGCTGGTAAAAAAAACCGTAGCCGTAAACATGATGGCGGCGGTTTCCCCGGAAGCCCTGGCCAGGCCGAGAATGGCCCCGGTAAGCATACCAGGCATGGCCGCCGGCAGGAGCACGCGCACAATGGTCTGACTCTTGGTAGCCCCCAGGGCCAGGGAAGCCTCGCGCCAAACCCCCGGGACCTGGCGCAGAGCCTCTTCCGCCGTGCCGATAATCACCGGCAGGGTCAACACCGCCAAGGTCAAAATACCGGAAAGCAAGGAAATGCCCAGGCCGCAGGTGATCACAAAAAAGCTCATACCGAACAATCCGAAAACAATGGAAGGCACCCCAGCCAAGTTGTTCACCCCCAGGCGGATATAGCGGGCCAAGGGTGAAGCCCCGGCATATTCGTACAGATAAATGGCCGAAGCCACGCCTATGGGAAAGACCACCAGGAGCGAACCGATGGCCAAAAGCATGGTTCCCTGGATGCACGGCCAGATGCCGCCCTCGGTCATGGAATTGCGCGGCGCCTGACTCAAAAACTCCCAAGAAAGCGCCGGCAGGCCGCGGATGAAAAGATAGACACAGACGCTGAAAAGAGCCGCGACATTGATCATGGCGGCCGAACGCAGCAACCAGGTCATCACCCTGCCGTGCCACCTGCGCCAGCGGTTAAAGCTCTCTTGGGACATCTAATTATCCTCCCTCCTGATCCCCTTCCTGAAAATCTCGTGCCGCGAAAAAACTGGGACAATTTCAGTCAATTCAAGGACCGGCGGTTTTTCTCCGAAATATGCTGGGCCACGAGGTTAAAAATCAACGTGAATATGAAAAGGGTCATGCCTATGGCAAAAAGGGCGTGGTAATGCTCTCCGCCGAAAGGAGTCTCGCCCATTTCCGCGGCTATAGCCGCCGGCATGGGGCGCACCGGATCAAAAATGGACATGGGAATAAGCCCTGCCCCACCGGCCACCATCAGAACCACCATGGTTTCGCCCATGCTGCGCGACATGCCCAGCATACAGGCCGTGCCTATGCCGGAAAAAGCCGCCGGAATAACCACCTTGGAAGTGGTTTCCCAGCGGGTGGCCCCCAGGGCCAACGAGGCTTCGCGCAAAGAAACAGGCACGGCAAAGAGGGCGTCTTCGGCCACGGAACAAATGGTCGGCACGCTCATAAAGGCCAAGGTCAACCCGGCGTTGAACAAGTTAAGGCCGGTATCCGCATCCAGGTATTCCTGAAGGAAAGGAGCAAGCACGGCCATACCGAAAAACCCCAGTACCACCGAAGGCAGGGAGGCCAGAAGCTCAATCATGGGTTTGATCAGACGGCGCAGATTGGGATGGGCGAATTCGGCGAGCCAAGCTGCAGTCATAACTCCCAAAGGTATGGCAATGGCCGAGGCCAGCGCGGTCACCGCCGCCGAACCGACGATTAGAGGCAGAATGCCTAATTCCGGTGGTGCGGACGTGGGATACCAGCCATGCCCCAGATAAAAATCCGACAAGGAATGACCATAAAAAACCGGCAGGCCTTCCTTAAAAAGAAAGACCATAATCAGGCCCAGAAAAAGCAGGGAACACCAAGCAATTCCCGCCAGCGCCAGACGAATGATTTGTTCTTTCATGCCTTGCCCGTCTCCTTTCGCGCCAGGAGCCGGCGGCGGGATGCGCCACCGGCGATCCGGCACGACCTTATTTCACAGGCAGGGGGATAAAGCCGGTTTCCCCGACAATCTTTTGTCCCTTCTGGGGATCCAGCAAGAAATCAATTACTTTTTTCACATTGCCCTCCGGAGCGCCGTTGGTGAATACATAGAGTTCACGGGCGATGGGCCAGGTGTTGGAAAGCGCGGTTTCAGTGGTTGCCTCCACTCCGTTGACGTTAATCTGCTTTACAGTTTTCCCCAAGTAGCCGAAGCCTATATAGCCGATAGCCCGGCGGTTGCCGGCCACCGTCTGTACCACTCCGCCGTTGGAGGCCTGCATCAGGGCCGCGGGCAGCACCTTTTCACCCTTCATGACAAAGTCGCCCCAGCTCTCAAAAGTGCCGGAAGAGCTGTCTCTGGAAACGACCACGATATTCCCGTCCTGGCCACCCACTTCTTTCCAGTCGCGGATTTTACCGGCATAGATGTCACGGAGCTGCTCCATGCTCAGATTCTTCACCGGGTTGTCGGGATGCACCACCGGCAGCAAGGCGTCCACGGCAACGGCGATACGGAAGTGATTAACGTTCCGCCCCTTGCCCGCCTCCACTTCAGAAGACTTGATATCCCGCGAAGACATGGCGATCTGACACAGTCCCTCGTTCAAGGCCTTGATGCCGTTGCCCGAACCGCCGCCGGAAATGGCCAGGGGAATGCCGGGGTTGACGGCCATAAAGGCTTCTCCGGCCTTCTGCATGATCGGCAGCACCGTGGTGGAGCCGGTAATCAAAATGTCACTCTGGGCCGCTCCGGCCGAACCAGAAAAACCTACCGACAGTACCAAGCTCAGAAAACCGGCAAGCAATACCGCCATGAGTCCTTTTTTTACAAAGAAAACCGCTTTGTTGGACATAATTTCACTCCTTTTGGTTGTGCTGGCGACACTATCCTCTTTAATTGTTACAAAATCGTCACGAAAATGTGGATTTCGAAAGACATCCCCGTAACAAAATTGTAACTATTTTTTCATACGCCTGACACGCTTACGATGCAGTATGGCTCATCGGCCTCCTCCAGCGTGCGGAGCGGGAAGCGAAACAAGGACCCGGCACTATGAGCAATCAGACCATCCTGGTCGTGGAAGACGAAAAGGATATCCGTGAACTTCTGGCCTTTAACCTGAAACGCGAAGGATTTACCGTGCTGGAGGCCGGAGATGGGGAACGCGCCTTGCCCCTAGCTCAGGAAAAAAAACCCGGACTGATCCTGCTGGACCTGATGCTGCCCGGGCTGGATGGTCTTAGCGTCTGCAAGGCTCTGAAACGCGATGAAGTCACTGCCGGCATCCCATTGATCATGCTCACCGCCAAAGGAGAGGAAGTGGACCGTATCGTCGGGCTGGAGCTTGGGGCGGAGGATTATGTGGTCAAGCCCTTCAGCGTGCGGGAGGTGATCTTGCGCATCCGGGCGGTGCTGCGCCGCGGCGAGGATACCTTAGCCGCCCTGCTGCGTTGCGGCGAAATCACCCTGGATACGGAAAAACACAAAGCCTTGGCCGAGGGAATGCCCCTGGAGCTGACCATCACGGAGTTCCGGCTCCTGGAAGATCTACTGCGCCACAAAGGCCGGGCGCGCAGCCGCGAACAACTGCTGAACACCGTATGGGGATACAGCTTTGAAGGATACGCCAGGACAGTGGATACCCATGTGCGCCGCCTGCGCGCCAAACTCGGAAAAGCGGCGAATCTGATTGAAACGATACGCGGTCTGGGCTACCGAGCCAAGGAACAACCGTGATCCGTTTCGGACTCTCCCTGCGGGTCAAGCTGTTCTGCGCCTTCGCGTTGATCACGGCTATCGCCGCCGGTTCATCGGTGCTATCCTTCCGTGACACTCTGTACAATGAACGCCTGGAATTGGCGGAAAGCGAAGCTCTGGGACAGGCCGTATTCTTCGGCAAGCTCCTTGAGGAAAACGATGCCCAGGGGATAGAAAAACTTTTCCACGGAGCCAGAGGACAGTCCCTGCGGCTGACCCTCATCGACCGCCAGGGCAAAGTGCTGCAAGATTCCCAGGTGCTCCCGGAAGAAATTCCGCTCATGGACAACCATGCGGATCGGCCGGAAATTGAAAAGGCCATGACCCACGGACAAGGCACGGCGCTACGTTACAGCCCGAGCCTGAAATTTGAAGCGGTCTATGCTGCCACTACCCTGAGCAACGGTCAGATGCTGCGGGCAGCCGTGCCTCTGGGCGACATCCGGCGCGGCCTGGAAAAAACCTTTTCTTCCATCAGCCTGAGCATTCTGGGCATCACCCTTTTTTGCATCCTCCTGTCCATGCTCATCACCGACCAGGTACGACGCGCTCTGGAAAACATGACCGCAGTGATCAGCTCCATTGCCGGAGCTAAAACACACTTGCGCCTACGCCAGGTGCCGGGCCGTGAATTTCTGCCCCTGGCCCAAGCCGTGAACAGCATGGCCGATGCTATTGAAAAACATCTGCATACCGTTAACGACCAGCAAAGCCAGTTGAGCGCCATTCTGGACAGTATGCACGAAGGCGTGCTGGTGCTGGATCCCGCGGGGCGCATCCGAGGATGGAACAAAGCCCTGGACGAAATGTTTCCGACTGCGGCTGCGGCTGAAGGCAAAGCGCTGATCGAAGGCCTGGCGGTTCCCGCTCTGCAACGTGCGGTGGATGAATTTCTGAATAAAAACGAAAACCGAAGGCTCGCTCCAAACAATAAAACCGTACACTTTGAATGGCCCTCCGGGCGTTTCCTGGTAGCCGGACTGTCCAGTCCCACAAAAAGCACCGACACGGTGGGGGCGGTAATCGTGATTTATGACGCCACGGAACTAATGCGTCTGGAGCGGATTCGCCGGGATTTCGTAGCCAATGTCTCGCACGAACTGCGCACCCCGCTCACAGTGGTGGCCGGTTATGCCGAAACCATGATGACTTCCGGGGATCTTCGCCCGGAATACCGGCATTTTTCCGAAACCATTCATAAACACGCCCTGGCCCTGGACGGAGTGTTACGCGATATGCTGGCTCTGTCCAAGATTGAAAACCGGCATGAAGCCATGGAACTTGTCCCGGCCAGCGCTCGGGACGCGCTGGAAAATGCATTGTCCTCATGCCGGACGCAAGCCGAAAGCAAAAACATCACCTTCAGTCTGGATCTGGCTTCGGTTTCAGTGCTGGCCAACCTTCCCATGCTTACCCAGGTCTTCCGCAATCTCCTGGAAAACGCCTGCCGCTATTCCCCGGCGGGAGAGCATATCCGCATTATCTCCAGGCAAAACGGGGCGGAGGCGCTCTTTACCATTTCCGATAACGGCCCAGGAATCCCCAAGGGAGATCTGGCGCGCATCTTTGAACGTTTCTATCAGGTGAAAAAAGAACGCAACAGCGGAACCTCCGGAATCGGTCTAGCCATCTGCAAACATATCATCGAACGCCACGGCGGACGCATCTGGGCAGAAAGCCCTTACGGCGACGCCGCCACCGCCATGCTCTTTACCTTGCCGGCCGCTCCGCAACAAGAAGATCCCCATGCCCCAGCAAAATCCGGTTAACATACTCAGCGCGCGCAACGTAAATTTTTACTACGGCCGCGCACAGGCCTTATACGAAATCAGCCTGGATTTTCCCCAACACCAGGTCACCGCGCTCATCGGTCCTTCCGGCTGCGGCAAAAGCACTTTTTTACGTTGTCTGAACCGGATGAACGATCTGATTCCAGGCATACGCGTTGAAGGAAAAATTTTGCTGAACGGCGAAAACATCCATGCGGGACGAACCGATGTTGTATCCCTGCGCCGCCAAGTAGGCATGGTTTTTCAAAAACCCAACCCCTTTCCCAAAACCATTTTTGAAAATGTGGCCTACGGTCTGCGGGTAAACGGCATGAAGAACCAGACGGAGATCAGCGCCAAAGTGGAAGAATCCCTGCACCGAGCAGCCATCTTTGAAGAGGTCAAGGATCGCCTGCACACTTCGGCCCTCGGGCTTTCTGGCGGCCAGCAGCAACGCCTGTGCATAGCCCGCGCCCTAGCCGTGGATCCCCAGGTATTACTCCTGGACGAACCAGCCAGCGCCCTGGACCCCATCGCCACGCAAAAAATTGAGGAAAGCCTGCGCGTACTGAAGGAACGGCTGACCATCATCATCGTGACGCACAATATGCAACAGGCCGCGCGCGTTTCGGATCACACCGCCTTTTTTTATATGGGTAAGCTTATTGAATCGGGCTATACTGAAAATATCTTCACCCGCCCTAGGTTAAAACAGACTGAGGACTACATCACAGGCAGGTTCGGATGAACACCACGGAAACAAAACTGCTTCACGATCTCACCACCCTGCGCACCCGCCTGCTGGTCATGTGCGCCGCCGTGGGTATAGCTCTGGACAAAGCCAGCGCCATCCTGGTTGAAGGCCAGGACAGAACGAAAGAAATGCGAGACGGCGATGCGGCCATCAATACCCTGGAAATGGAGATAGATGAGCTGGCTCTGACCATCCTGGCCTGCAATCAGCCGGTAGCCCAGGATCTACGTTTCGTGGTAGCCGCCCTGCGTATGGTCCTTGACCTGGAGCGTATCGGAGACGAGGCCGTGGACATTGCCGAACGCGCCATGCTCCTGCATGCCGAACTGCCCGCCTCGGGCATGGTCATTGTCCATTCCCTTATGGATATGAGCATATCCTTATATAGCCGGGCGGTGGAGTGCTTCAGGGATTATAACGCGGAAAAGGCCATGGACCTTTGCCGGGAAAGCGAAGACAGCGGTCGGAGGGAAATCTTGGCCGTGCAAAATATGGTGGATTTTCTGTGTTGCCGGGAAGATCTGAGAGAAAACTGGGAGCCATACGCCGGTCTGCAAGGCCTCCTGACCTGCCGCGCCCTGAACCGGGTCTGCCGCCGGACGGTGAACATCGCCGAACAGACTTTCTTCATTGTCCGTGGTGAAAACATCAAGCACATTTCGCTCAAACCCTGACCCCACTTTGCTCGAAATCAAGACGGCACGGGATTAGCGGCCCGGAAGATCATATACCGTCACCTCCAGGCCCTGGACGCAAATCGCCGCTTCAATCAGGGAAGCCATTTCCTCCCAACTGCCTCCGGCCAAGCCGCAACCTATGCGCGGCATATGCAGGGAAGCCTCGTTCTCCTTGGCAAATACGGCTATACGCCGCAGTCCTTCTCCCACCGCCGCGTAACGTATGGGAGGATTGCCATGCCGATCCGGAACAAGGCCGTGTTGTCCTATAAGATTGGCCACCCAGATCTGTCCGGCCGGCCTGCTCTCCACCAGCACGAAACGCGCCTGCCCCAGGACAAAACCTTCCCCGGAGGCGGCCCAGGCCCGGTATTCGGCCTCAGGAGCGATCCAACGCCTGGACAAGGCCAGCACGAATCCGGCTCCCCAACCCCCAAGATCATTGCATATATGCACTATGATTTTGTTCCCCCGCCCCAAAGGGACGGTGGCGTCTCCATGGAGATACCTTATGCCGGTTCGCACGTCAGGTCAGATAACCAGCTGAAATCAAATGGCCTTGGAAGTGGCCATCAAATATAGTTCATGCGGATCCATGATCAGGATCACGCTACCGTCACCCATGATGGTGGCCCCGGAAATTCCCTTTAGATCCCCCAGGTAGGCTCCCAGGGGCTTAATGACAATTTCCTGCCGCTCCAGGAGCTTATCCACCACCAGGCCCAAACGGCGGTCATTATCCTGGATCACCACCACCGAAAGCATGGAGTGTTCATGCATGTGACAAGACACGCCCAGAAGTTCCGCCAAGCTGATGATGCCCAGCACTTCGCCCCGCAGGGTGACGGCCTTGCGGCCTTTGACGTCCGTCAGGCGGCTGGCCTCGATTTTGGTGGTTTCAGAAACCGCGTCCAGGGGTATGGCGTAAAAAGCGCCATCCACATTGACCATCAGGGCGTCTATGATAGCCAGGGTCAAAGGCAGGGAGAGGGTGAAGCGGGTCCCCTTGCCCAATTCGGAAAAGGTATTGATGGTGCCTTTAAGGCTTTTAATGTTGGTGCGCACCACATCCATGCCCACGCCCCGGCCGGAGATATCCGTAATTTGCGCGGCCGTGGAAAAACCAGGGGCAAAAATCAGGTCAATGGCCTCACGATCATCCATGGCTTTGGCTTCTTCCTGGGTGGCGATGCCCTTGCGCACCGCCGCCTCGCGCATCTTTTCAGGGTCAATGCCCTTGCCGTCATCCTCAATCTCAATGGCCACGGAATTACCCTTGTAATAGGCGCGTAGCCAGACCTTTCCTTTAGGCGCCTTACCGGAGGCCTGGCGGGCCTCTTCATCTTCGATGCCGTGATCCACGGAGTTGCGGATGAGGTGCACCAGCGGGTCACCGATAACTTCCACCACGCTTTTGTCCAGTTCCGTTTCCTCGCCTTCCAGAATGAGATCCACCTCTTTGTTGCTTTTTCTGGAAAGATCCCGCACCAGGCGGGGAAAGCGTGAAAAAACGGAAGAAACCGGCACCATGCGCACTTTCATGATCGTGTCTTGCAGATCGTCGGAAATGCGCGCCATGGAATAGGTAGTCTCAGAAAGATCCTGAGCCACCTTGCTGACATCCACATTGTTGGGATCGCTTTCCAGGTTGCGGGCCAGCATGGTGTAACGGTTTCGATTGATAATCAACTCGCCGATCAGGTTCATCAAATGGTCAAGCTTTTCGTGATCCACCCTGATGGTGGAGGAGGCTTTTCCGGCATCATCCTTGCCCGGGACTTTGCCTGACGGGGGCGGAGCCGCAGGGTGAAGGGCGGCAACCGGGGGCGGAGCCGCTGGAGGAGGCGCAACGACCGAGGCAGCTTCGGCAGGCGGAGGCGCGGCGGCCTGAGCCGGAGCCGGACCTGGCTCCGCTACCGGAACAACGGCGGGCGAAGCAGCGACGAGCGATTGTTCCAGCCCGGCAATGGCGATTTTTAGCATATCTTCAATAATGCCGCTCTCCTGGCCCAACAAATCAACCATAATCCCAAAATCAATACCGCTTTTGCGGGCTTGGTCCACTATGCCCGCAGTGCGCTCGGCATACACCTTGATATCGTTTAGGCCCATGTAATTGGCGCTGTTCCGCACGGTGTCAAGGCTACGGAAAAGGGCATCGGACAAGGAATTGTTCGCCCCGTTGGTCTTCAGCCCTTCCAAGGCCGCCTTGATGCCGATTAATTGCTGGCCGATGGTGTCCTTAAAAGTCTCCAGATCCGAGACCGCAAGCTGTCCAACGGTTTCGGAGCCAGGTCCAGGAGAGGCGGGGAGTGCGGAAGCCACAGGAACGCCAAGGATGCTGGCGGGCAGTTCAATAGACCCGCCGCTGGTGGCCTGACGCAATCTATCAATCAATTCAGCCATATTAAAAGGAGTGACCTGGGCCGAGGAGAGATCGATACGGGAGAGCAGGCTATCCAGAACATCGGCCACCAGAAATAAAATGTCCACCAAGGGCGAAGTAACCGGCTTTTCTCCCTTACGCACCAGATTCAGCAGGGTTTCCGCCTCGTGGGTCAGCTCATAGACCTGTTGGTAGCCGATAATGCCGCTGTTCCCCTTAAGGTTATGAAAATAGCGAAACATGTCGTTAACCGTCTCGCCGTAGTCCTGGGGATTTTTTTCCAGAATAAGAAGGCCATCGCCGATACTGGCCACGTTTTCCCTGGCTTCATCCACAAAATCCTTCAGATGCTCCGCGCCGAAAGCGGAAAGAGTGTAAACGGGCACGGCTTCCAGGCTTTCAATCCATTCCGTTGGATCTTTTTTCAAAATCGGCTGGACCGGCTGGCTCGGTTGAACAGGCTGGACCGGTTGGGCAGGCTCCGGCGCCGCAACCGGACTCTGGGCTGCCGGCGCAGCGGTCGGTTCCGGGTGAACGGCAGGAGCTGCGGGGGCCGCAGGGGCTGAAGCCACGGCAACGCCGCCCCCGGCCAAAAACGCATCCAGGGAGGCAATAATACTGTCTGTGGGAACTTCCCCCTCATTACCGCTGGATTCAAGGCTATCCAACATCTTGCGCAAAGCGTCGGTGGCTGAAAGGATCACATCCATAATCTCCGAAGTCACCACCATGGTCCCTTTACGCATTTCATCCAAAAGATTTTCCGCCCGGTGGGCCAAAACATTCATGCGATTCAAACCCATAAAACCGGAGGCTCCCTTCAGGGAGTGCATGGGGCGAAAAATCTCATTAATCAAATCGAGATTCCCCGGAGCTTTTTCCAACTCCAGAAGGTTTGGTTCTATGGTTTCCAGGTGTTCCCTGCTTTCAATGATAAAATCAGAGAATATTTCCGGATCATTGAAATCCTGGCTCATTATACGGCCCCTTCTACTTTTCCCCGAAAAGCATTTTTATATTCTGGATCATTTTGTCCGGCTGGGCCGGTTTGACCATATACACGTTGGCCCCCAGCTGCATGCCCAGAGCGATATCCGACGGACGCCCCTCGGTGGAAAGCATCATGATGGGCGTATCTTTATACGCTTCTTGCTCCCGGACATTTTTCACAAAGGTAAAGCCGTCCATGCGCGGCATATTTACGTCCGAAATAATCAAATCCACCTTCTCCGAGGAAAAAAGCTTCTCCAACCCCTCCAGACCGTCTTCAGCCATCGTGACCCGGTATCCTTCATTTTTCATAATGAAGGAAAGCATATTCCTTACGGTCTTGGAGTCGTCCACAATCAAGATATGCTTATTCATACTCATTCCTCTGACTATTAACCATTATCGCCTTTTTCCAGGACATAATCCACAATGCGATCCGCCGAAACAACCGGGACCAAGCTTTCACCCAGTTTCAGCAATCCGGAGATCAATTCCACATTGATGCCAAGATGCGCTTCAATACCCCAGTCAATATCCCGCTGCGGCACTCTGTACATGGTATGCACCCGTTCGATGAGCAAACCGAACTGCAAACCTTTACGCCGGCAAACAATAATAAAACGGTCCTCGGATTTGCGCTCCTGGTTGACTTCCAGCATATCACGCAAATAGACCAAGGGAGTCATTCTGCCGCGCAGATTGATCACCCCGGCCACAAATTCAGGGGAAGCCGGCAATTTAGCGGGAATCTGGTAACGGATGACTTCCTGCACGGCAATGGTCGGTACGGTAAATTCCTGTGATCCCAGATAAAAGCCCACCATCTGCAATTCCGACTCCGAACGCATGATGGATTCCAAATCTTTCTCAACCGCCATTTCTTCGTGCAGATCCAAAGTCTGCTCGTTGAGAACCTGCATTCCGGCAAGATCGTCAGTAGGCGCAGAGGGTTTGGGCGCTGGCGCGGAAACCACCGGGACCGTGGGAGCGGGTGGTACAGGCGCTGGCGCGGCCACAGGAGGGGCCGGGGAAGGAGCAGGCGCTGGAGCCTTGGGAGGCACGACAGGCGCGGAAACCACCGGGACCGCGGGAGCGGATGGTTCAGGCGCAGGCGTGACGGATTCTGGCGCGGGCGCGGCCACAGGAGGAACCGGGGAAGGGGCAGGCTCGGGAGCCTTGGGAGGCACGACAGGCGCGGAAACCACCGGGACCGCGGGAGCGGATGGTTCAGGCGCAAGCGTGACGGATTCTGGCGCGGGCGCGGCCACAGGAGGAACCGGGGAAGGGGCAGGCTCGGGAGCCTTGGGAGACACGACAGGCGCGGAAACCACCGGGACTGCGGGAGCGGATGGTGCAGGCGCGGGCGCGGTTCTGGTCAAGGCACCGGCAAATTTGTCCAAAAGATTTTTCACATCGCCTGACGCTTGCGCCACGGCCGGCCGGGATATGGCAGGCTGGGGCGCGGGAGCAGGGGGAACCAGTGGCGGCGCGGGAGCCTTGGGGGGCACGACAGGCGCAAGAACCACTGGGACCGCGGGAGCGGGTAGTACAGGCGCGGGCGCGGACAATGGGGGCACGGGAACCACAGGAACAACCGGAACCTTGGGAGGCTCGGGGACCACAGGCGCATCCACCGGCGCGGTTCTGGCCAAGGCGCCGGCAAAATTGTCCAAAAGGCTTTTCACATCACCTGGCGTCTGCGCCACTGCCGGCCGGGATACAGGAGGCTGGGGCGCAGGGGCGGCCGCCTGAGCTTGCGCCGCTGAGGAGGGAGCCATGGTCTTCTCCGTCTTGACGGCCTGGGTCAAAGCCTTGGTGAGGGCCTGGGAAAAATCGTCCAATACCCCTTTCGCGGTTTCCGCCGGGGAAGCCGGCGTGGCTGCTCCGGAAGCGCCGGCCACGGCGGGTTCGGCCAAATAAACGGGCATCGGCCTTTCCTCTCGCGCCGGTCTGGTCTCAATGCCTATCTTCCGCAAAGTATCCACGGTTTCCAGACCCATGTACTTGCGCATAAAGGCAAGTTCAGCATCCGAAAACATGACGCCCTGTTTTTGAGGCGCCGGAGTGAAATTTTGTTCCTGGAAATATTCTTCGGGCGACTTATTCATACTCATAGCTTAACAACTCTTTGGCAACGGCTTCGTATTCACGGCCGCCGCGGGTTTCCATCCCCAAATCGTAAATGACCCTTCCCTGGGCGCTGGCCTCACGAAATTTGGTATCAATACCGATAACACTACTGAAAATATTGCCGGGCATCTTGTTCCGCATCAGGGCCAACACCTTCTGGCAAGCCCTGGCCCGCCGGTCAAACATGGTGGCCAGAGCCTTATAATTGATCGGCGCCGGCAATACTTTATTAAGAAGATTTACTGTGTCAAAAAGCAGCTTCAAACCGTGCAGGGCCAGAAAATCCGTTTGAATAGGGATAATCAGCAAATCAGAAGCCACCAGGGCGTTGACCAGCAAAATGCCAACATGGGGCGGACAGTCCAGCAGGGCATAATCATATTCCCGCTCCACCATCTCCAGGGCCTGTTTCAGTATCGCCCCTTTGCCCGGACGGTTGCTCAAATCCACTTCCAGTTCGGCCAGACGGATATTCGCCGGCACTATGTCAAAACGCTGATCGTAATTGGCCCGGACCTTCCACCAAAGGGCCCCCCATTGAGCCGGGTCCGCGATAAACAGATCGTAGCCGCTATAAGTTTGCATCTCCGGATAAACCCTGAGATGCACCGAGGCATTGGCATGAGGATCCAGATCCACCAGAAGAGTCCTCTTGCCCAGACGGGAAAGGGCGGCGGCAAGACTGACCGCGGTGGTGGTCTTGCCGACTCCTCCTTTCTGGTTGGCAATGGATAGAATCTTCATCCGCCTTGGCGGCTTTGCCTGCATAGACACAAAGGGAACCTCCGACTTTTCCGGTAATTTCGCCCCGCCGATCTTTTCAAGCCTCTTTTATGTAAACAATAGAGCCCGGATGATACTCAGGCTTAAAACTGCGTGAAATATTGTGCAGCGATTCAGAATGGCCGATGAAAAGATAGCCCTTGGGCAAAAGATTGTCGTAAAAAGAGGACACAACCTGCTTTTTCATGTTATCGTCAAAATAGATAATCACATTACGGCAAAAAACAAACTGGGAGCGCTCCACACCTTTCAGGGCCACTCGATCACTCAGGTTTCCCTGCGCGAAATTGACCAACTTCTTCAGTTCCGGTTTTACCTCATAAAGATCATTGCGGAAGATAAAATATTTACTAACTATTTCCTTTGGAGTGGTACGCAATGTATAATCGGAATACACCCCGCGACGGGCGGAAGACAACACCGGCTCAGACAGATCCAGGGCGTTGATTTTTATATCCCATGTGCTTATTTCCGACTGTAGAACTTCATGCAGAATAATAGCCAAAGTGTATGGCTCTTCTCCGGTGGAACACCCTGCGGACCAGATGCGCAATTTCTTGGCGCGTGCGGCCCGCAGTTCATCAAGCACTTTTTTCAGTATATTCTGAAAAACTTGCAGTTGCGGAGGATTACGGTAAAAACTCGTCTCATTAGTGGTAATGGCCGCAAAAAGTTTGACCAGTTCATCTTTACGGCGCACATCAAAACGCAGGTAATAGGAATATTCGCTGAAATTCTTCAGGTTCAATTCCTTGAGCCGGTTGCTCAAGCGGTTTTCCACCAGATACTTTCTGTTTTCCGCAATGTAAATGCCGGATTGCGCATAAATAAAATCACGCAACTGGACGAATTCCTCATCCGTAACCCGCAAATCTTTTTGCGCGGCAACCGTCTGGCTGGCAAACAATGATGACATGCCTACTAATCCCCCGCTGGTTGCCTACGAATTTTTTCAATGCCTTCTTCCGCCGCTCTTTGAACTTCCGGTTCCGCATGCCCCAGCAGAGGCAACACATATTTGAAAGACATCTTTCCCAAAGCCGCCAAAGCCTCAATGGCCTTGATCACTACCAGTTGATGCTCGTCTTCCAGCATCGCGGCTATTTCGGAAAGCATCGCGGGATCACGCTTTTTACCAAGACTTTCCACGCAACGCGCCCGGATCCAGGGATCGTGATCCCGCAGACCGCAGGCCAGATATTTTTCTCCAACGTCATCCTGGCACATACCGAAGACATCAATAACCGCGAGGCGCACATCTTTATCGTCATCATTCAGGCAAGGAGCCAAATAATTCAGGCGCTCCATCGTAAGGTCGCGCCCGAAATTTCCCAAAGACTCCACCGCCACCCGGCGCACCTGCGGAGACTCGTCATGCAGTCCCAAGGCGATATTAGGCACAATATCCAGTTCTTCGTTATATGAGCGCAAGGCATAGTACGCTATCTGCCGCTCCAGAATATCCCCCGACTGGGTCATCTTGATGAACTTGGCGCGGATTCCCGCGTCCCGTACAGACATGAGAGCTTCCAGGGCGGCATCCTGCACATCCGGATAGGCATGCCGGAGAAAAGGCCATACCTTAGCGTCAATCAAAGCCGCGTCCCCGGAGCGTCCCAGAAAATTCAACACGTTTTTCAAACTGGTCTGGTCTTTTTCCTTGGCCAGCACTTCCACGAAGAAATCCACATCCTTCATGTCGCCGCTGGAAGCCAGGACATACAGGCTGGCGCGCCGCACATCGCGCGTCTGCTGCCAATAATTGGCCTTAAGCGCCTCTTGGGCGCGCCGATCATGCACATAGGACAATATATCCACAGCCAGTTGTTTTTCCGTATCCTCGCCGCTGGCCAGGATCTCCTCCAAAAAATCATTATAGCCCATCCTGGCCAGGGACTGGACTATGCTCAACATACGTTCATGATCTCGATCCGGTTCCAGACGGCTGAGCAATTTGAACACCGCCGTGAAGGCTTCAACGGCTCCAGAGGCGGTCAGGCCGTTTATGGACGCGTCCTGGATAGCCACATCTTCATCATCCAGGGCAGCGCACATATGCTTTACCAATAGTTCATACTCGCTGTTATCCAGCAGAGTCAAAGAATTGGCCCCAACCAAATGGATTATGGCCCGTACTATTTTATTGGCCAAAGGCCCGCTACACCAAGCCAGACGCTTGATCAGCATGGGAACGGCCTTGATGTAACCCATCTCGCCCAAGGCATCCACGATATTCGCCGACACCAGCTCGGAACTGTTGTTCAGGGCCTTGAGCAAGGCTCCCACCGAAGCCTCGGCCCGCACCTTGATCATGGCCTCAATGGCGGCGAAACGCACCCATTCGTCATCATTCATGGCCTGGTTAAGGGCATGGACGGATTCGGGACTGGCCAGGACCCCCAGGCTGACCGCCGCCTGATAACGCACATTGACGTCCGTATCATACAAGAGGGCGTGAGAAAGCAGGGATACCGCAAGAGCGCTGCCGGTAGCCCCC
>WRHT01000003.1 GCA_009783115.1 Desulfovibrionaceae bacterium
AAGCCTCCGCCGCTGCCGTCAATGCGGAGGAAACAAAGAACAGCGCGCTGCACGGCAAGGAACAAAGCTTGCGCGTTGCCAGGCGCATGCTGGAAATAGTGGACGCCACCTCGAAACTGAAGACGCAGATGGAGCAACTGGGAGAAAAAACCGCCAATATCAGCCAGGTCATGCAGCTTATCCAGGATGTAGCCGACCAGACCAACCTGCTGGCCCTGAACGCGGCCATTGAGGCCGCCAGAGCCGGCGAAGTCGGTCGCGGCTTCGCGGTGGTGGCGGACGAGGTGCGCAAGCTGGCGGAAAAAACCATGCAGGCCACCCATGGAGTCGCTGCGGTCATTAACGCCATTCAAAGCAGCGCCTCGACCAATCTCCACTCCGTTGAGGAAGCGGTCAACGCCGCGGGCAAGAGCACGCACCTGGCGCAGTCGGCGGGCGATTCTTTGCGGTCTATCCTTACGATAGCCGATGTCAACGCGGAAAAAGCCCAGAACATCGCCAGCGCAGCTGAAGAGCAATCCGCCTCCGGAGAACTGATCCATGAACGGACCGCCGAAGTAAGCCGCGTGGCTACGCATAACTCGGAATTGATGGCGGAGGCCGGCCGGGCCGTTGCCGCATTGGAGCAGTCTATCGCCCGGATAGTTGCCCTGGTGGAGAGACTCAGAACCGCATAATGCAAAAAATACAGGCCAGCCCGCTTCGCTGCCTTGCCGTTATTGATCCAGGGAGAGGGCCAGGCGGACTCCCATGGTGACGAACCGGTAATCGGGCGTGAAGTAGCTCCGGTAGGCCGACCGGCAGATCCCGGCATCACTATACCAACTGCCGCCGCGAAGCACACGGTTCGCGCCGTATGACGGTCCCTTGAGGTCAGTTCCGGGCCTGTTGGCGTAATATTTTTTCCCATACCAATCCAGCACCCATTCAAACACATTGCCGTAAACATCGTAGAGCCCCCAGGGATTGGGGAGCTTACGCCCAACAGGCTGGGTCTTTTCTCCGGAATTCCCGGCATACCATGCGTACCTGGACAATTCATTTCTGTCGCTCCCAAAGAAGTATGCCATGTCCGTGCCCGCGCGGGCCGCATATTCCCATTCCGCCTCCGTTGGCAAACGGTAGCGGTTGTGTCCTTCCTTGGCGTTCAAACGCCCGACGAATTCCTGCGCGTCATGCCAGGAAATTTGTTCCACCGGATTCCTCCGGCCTTCGAATTTGCTGGGATTGTTCTCCATCACCGCCAGCCACTGCGCCTGGGTCACCGGGAATTTCCCCAGGTAGAAGGCTTGGCTGATGCTCACCTCGTGCCGCGGGATCTCATTGTCGTGGCACTCCTCCAACGAAGAATCACAACCCATCATAAAGGAACCGGACGGAATGAGCACGAATTCCATACCAACGCTGTTGGTGAAAGTCTTATCCTGGCTCCGGGCCGTTCCGCCAGGAAACCAACATAACACCAAGCTTGACAGCAAAAAGCTTAACAGCGAAAAACTTATGAATTTGCCCATTTGCTTATTTTTTTTTCTTTCTTTCTTTGCAATCCGCCTTTTACACCTTTATTTTGACGCCATTGAATATCACCAGGACACGGTCGCTGTCCAGATTACCGTGCCGGAGAAAACATGCCCAGCGCATTTTTTTTTACCTAACGCTCCGTCGTGATGATGCCGCAGCCAAGCGTACTCGTATGAGACGGTTTCTATTGTCCCTTGATCTTTTCTTTTAGCTTAGCGCAGACATCCAGATGCATCACATGATGCCTGGTCAACGGAAGAAGAATAAGTCCGCCAACAGTTTTTTTGCCCCAGAAAAGCAGACGCCTGGTCAGGGCATCGCCCGGAGGTACAGGAGGCATTTGGATGAAATCTCCGTCCGCAAGCCCCGCCAAAATTTCATCTTCGTATGTGGAAGCCTTGCCGCCGGAAACTTCGGAGCAATGTGTCAGCGCGTGCGTTTCAAGGGCCAATTCCATAGCCTCCGGAAAAGCGGCGCGTTTGAGGATGATGCTTTTCAGCCTTTCAATTTTTGGCGTGTACGCGCTTTTGACGTCGAACATAATCGCTCCAATCATGTGTTATTTGTGACAAACATTGAACTCCACGCATTGCGATTGTATAAAACTGAAGTCTCGCAAGGCTTTTTCAAACCTTGCGGGACTTTATCACATTATGCTTTGGTGGTTATTAAAATATATTAAACATACGGCGCGGTGCTGTACCAGGATAAGCGCAGTCCTGCATTACGGTTTTAATCAGCAATTGGCGAGTTATACCTATGCGCCCTGCTTCCATGCAAAAAGCTCTTGTGCGGCGCAGAGGGAAAACTCAACGCGTTTACGCGTTTTCGCGGCTTTTTTCAGACAGGCGAGGCGTTCGCCGAGTTCAGCGACGCTTGCGTACCCTATGTCCTTGTTGTCCACAACCACGCAGGTGGTGTCAAGCAGGGGAAAACGCATTACGCAGTCATCTCTTCCGCTCGCCGTGATATATCCGTTTTTGATATCCGTCTGGTTATAGAAATACAACACTTCCGTCCTGAAGCGCCCCAGCACGTCGGCAAAAAACTCTTCCGAAACGTGCGCGCTGACAATGGCTACAAAGTCATCCCCGCCGACGTGTCCTATAAAGCACTCGTCCGAAACAAGATCTTTCAGCTTGTCCGCGAAAAGCTTGAGCACGCAATCCCCGTGCCCGAAGCCGTACGCATCGTTATAGGCCTTGAAGTTGTCAAGGTCTATATACGCGACGCTGAATTTCCGCTGTGCATCCAGCATGTTCGCCAGTTGCCGTTCAATGATGAAATTTCCCGGCAGGCCTGAGAGCGGATTTTGATGCCGCGCCGTGGCAACCTCAATTTCCGTCGTTTTGAGCAGCAAGTTTTTTACAGTAACCACACCGAAATATAGGCCCTCGCTGACCACCACGATAAAATCATAAAGTTTGTCGTGTGGTCTGTTCATCGCCAGGCCAGACACCAGGTCAATGGTTTTTCTCTCATCCACGATAAGAAAACCCATGTCCATAATCTCCGTAATGGCCTTCTTGCTGTACAGACTGAAACCGAAAGCGCCACCGAGAGCACGGTATAGCGTCTCACGGGTCACGATGCCTATGGGCACGCGGTTGTCAAGTACGCAAAGCCCAGCGAATTCAGGACGCTTTGCATACATGGCGTAGACGTCTTCGATTTTGGCGTCCGGCGATACGGTAGGACCATGCGCGCAAATATTTTTTATATAAATATCGGAGAGATTCC
Organism: Desulfovibrionaceae bacterium; assembly: GCA_009783115.1. Next base: position 3,262 of record WRHT01000003.1, read on the forward strand.
TGCTGTAAATGCTGTTCTTGCGAGCATTGATACCCCTAAGAGTATTAAGAAAAATATCATCGGGTTTCAGGATGTATTCATCCGGCTTTTGGATATAATAACCCTGCCCATACTGCACGCCAAGGTTGACGAGCGTTTCCAATTCTTCCTGATGTTCTATGCCTTCCGCTATCAACGAGATGTTTGATATGTTCGAAAACTCGACAATCCCCCTGATAAGCCCTTGTTTCAAACGGTCAGTATATATATTTCGTATAAGGTGCATATCCAATTTGACATACTGTGGAGCAATCTCGCTTATGAGATTCAAACCGGAGTAACCTGCCCCCAGGTCATCAACAGCAATATTGAATTTCTGTTCTTTATAATGATCAATAATTTTTTTGAATGATTTCATATCAGAAGTTGTATTTTTTTCCGTAATCTCAAAAATTATATCGCTCTCCAAAATATTGAGACTTTTTAATAATTTTTTTGTAAAGCCCTTTTGGAAACGCGGATCCTGTATGATGACAGGACTAACATTGATAAATAATTTTGTGGAAATACCCTTTGTAAAAATACGCTCCGATGCGCTTTTCAGGGCGGTACTCCGGGCTATATACTCCAAATCCCACAAAAAATTGTGTTCTTCCGCAAAACTGAATATGCGTTCCGTAGTCAGCCCCATGTCTTGCAGCGTGGTCCGCATCAAGGCTTCATAGCCGAGCACATGCCCATCGCGCAGGGATACGATCGGTTGAAAGGCGATTTTTACGAGCCTGTGTTCTATAATGGAAGCGAATTTTTCGACATTCATATACTGTCTCTCCTTAGCCGCAAGACCCCAGCACCCGGGCGATTCTATTGGGGCGGCAACGGGACTGTTTATCTCCGATTATTTTTACAAACCGGCAACGATACGGTAAAAATTGTGTTATATTTGTCCGGACAAGACATCGCATACCGTGCTCAAGCGGTTATTGACGCGGCCACGAAAGATGAAGCGGCCATGGTGTTGGCCGGTAACGTTCATCACCCCGAAAAAAAGTAGCGTTTGAAAGTAGAATTTCCCACAATGAGCAACCGGGGGAAAGTGCCGCCCACGCACTGGGACGACAAATCCAACAAAGCTAAATCCCGCAAGGCTTTTTGGGCTTTACGGGATTTTACAAGAACTTAATCGCCACCAGGACTCGAACGTGCATGGTAATTATTTGTATTTAATGACTATCATCAAACGCATTTTCGTGAACACCCCTTAAAATACCCCTAAAATTCAACGCTACCCTATAGGCGGGGTTGCTCTCATTTTTGACCTTGCCCTTGAAACCAAAAGGGACTCAGGCGGAAAATACCGGGCCTGCCTGGGGAAATATATTAAAATCCGATCTTGCGCCGTGGGGGCTCTGGCGGGACTATGAGTTCCTGTAGAGCCTCGACGATGGTCTTGATTGCCTCGTCGTGCTGTCCGACCGCGTTTTCAAGCTCTGCCATCTTGGCGGCCAGTTCCTGATAGGCTGGTACGGTCTGCCGGAGCCAGACAAAGGCGCGGATGATCATACGGCTGATTTCTGTTGCACGCTCAGAGTTCAATACGCTTGAAAGCATAAGTGCCCCATGTTCCGTAAAGGCGTATGGGGCGAACCTTCTGCCGCCTTTGCCGTGTTTTGAGGTCACATTTTGTGACCTCAAAGAATCCCACTCTTCATCGAACAATTGGAAAACAAAGTCCTCAAATTTTGCGGGATTACGTTTCATGGCCTGTAGAAGAGCCTTGTTGGGCATCCCATATAAAATGGCCAAATCCTCGTCAATCATAACCCGCTGGCCGCGTAGCTCAAAGATGCGCCGGGCAACGGCTTCCAGGACAAGTGGCGACTGAACTTCTGGAGTACTCATCTTCGTTCCGTCCTCCGTTATGAATAGGTATCAGGAGCCATTTTTCCGTTCAAGTTCCCGGCAAATGAACATGTCAATGAACTTTGACGAACACAAGCGAACATAAAAAAACAAGAAAACCCGCTTTGCTCTAAAGCTTTGCGGGTTTTCTTGAACTTGCGTGAACTTATCTTTGGTGGGCCCACCAGGACTCGAACCTGGGACCGACCGGTTATGAGCCGGTGGCTCTACCAACTGAGCTATAGGCCCTAAAAGTTAAATCCCCAGCTTGGCCAGCAGATCGTCCACCGCCTGCTGGGAGGCTCCCGCATCGGGGCCATGCAAGCCGGAACCGTGAACCGCCGTCTCCCTGGCCTGTTTCCGGCTTTCCTCCGCAATGGCGTCCAGATCTTTCTCCGGTTCTTCCTCGCACTTCTTGATCATCAGCCCAGCGGCAACATAGGTCTGCACCACAATATCCCGGATATGCCCCAGGGCGCTCACCACTTTTTTGATACGCTGGCCGGTGAGGTCTTGAAAACTCAAGGCCTCCACAATGGCGTTCACATTGGCAAGATTCTGTTCCAGGGCATGCGTTAGTTCCTCCGCCGCCGTCCTCGCGGCCGCGATCTCCCTGAGCCCGGCCAAGGCGCGGCGCGTCTCGGCCCCGCTCGCCTGGATGTCTTCGGCCTTGTTCATAATATCATCAGCGGCCCGCAAAGTCGTACCCAGCACCTCATCCAACTGCCGGGCAGCCTCATGGAAAACCGTGATCTGCCCGTTATTTTTATCCGGGCTGGGAGATTGTTCAGTCAACCGTGCGATTTCTTTATAAATATCCCGCAGGCCGCTCAACATATCCTCGTTCATGCGCTTATGAAAGGCGTTTTCCCGGCGCAACCGCCTCAGTTCCTGCCCGCCATCCGGCTTCTTGACCATCTTCATTCTCTCCCGCAGGGATAATATGGCAAAAACACGGCAGGAGCAAGCGCGGCTTCAATATTTATTTGACCACGGACGCCGCCTGTGCTTATATAGCCCTCCGCCGCATCACCCGGATCCGGGACGGCGCAGCCCTGAACAACAAAGGAGTTTATCCCAATGAAACGCCACTTTTATATCGGCCTGGGCCTGGCCCTGTTGCTGTCGGCTTGTTCCCCGGCCTATACCGGTTTGGACGGCAGCGTCATGTACACCAACACCAACCCGGATGTGGCCGTGATTCCGAATACCGGGATGATGCCCATGCAATCCGGCGTTATTTATGTCAACCTGGACAGCGACAGCAACCTGAAGCCCCGCACCCGCGTCAATTACGCCATTTACGGGGATGATGACGGCCCCCAGGTAAAACGGCATGCCCATGTGCTGTTCACGGAGATTATTGACCGCCACCAATTCCAGTTTATGCCGGAAACCTTCTCCGAACGTAACGAGATCGGCGTGAAAACCGTCAAGATCGAGGGGCGTAACTGGACCGAACATCAGCGTTATGAAAATTTCGAAGGCGACTGGTTCACCCGCTGGTGGACCATGAACGACCGCAATGCCCCGAAAACCTGGATCGGCAAACGCTGGTCGCGCAATGAAGATCTCTATACCCGCATCATTGTGGAATACCGTGAACCCCTGCCTGACTGCGCTTCTATCGAGGAAAACCAGATCATGTTCATTTTTAACAATGTCCGCATAAACAGCCCCACCCTGGAATGCAAGCAGGAGGTGGACGCGATTTTCGAACGGGCGGATGAGGCCTTTTCCATCCGGCGCAGCAGCGCCATGCAGCTTGGATCGGCGGCTCCGGCCAACGTCATGCGGCAGATGCCCTCCGGCCCCTCCATGAATACGACCAGACACATCGGCGTCGCCCAGATCACCTCGCAGCCGCTGGATTAACTTCGACGGTTCCTTCCCCCGCTTTGCCGGAAAAGCCTATACAAGCAAGCAGAGGCAAAGCAGGGGGAGAACCGGGTTGAAATAGCCCAGCTTGAGCCATGGGCAGGCCTTGAGCAGGCGTTTTTTGAAATTGCCGAAACCAAGTCCGGGGCCGGTTTCCACCCCTTGCATCAAATCCAGGTAATACTCAGGATCGATGTTCAAGTTGCGCAGTTGCACGCAATCCAGGCGGGTCTCCCGCGCCAGTTCCTCCAGGGCCTGAAATTCCAGCTCCGTGTCCGTGAAACCCGGAAAAAAAAGCAGGTTGAGCGAGACAAAAACGCCGCGGGATTTGGCTTCGTCAATGCTTCCGAGCACCTGGGCAAAGCTGAAGTTCACCGGGCGGTAATAGCGCAGGTAACTTTCCTCCCTGGCGCTGTTCAGGCTGACCCGCAGGGAGGAGAGTCCGGCGGCGCAAAGACGGGCGATTTCGCCGGGCATGGAGGCGTTGCTGTTCAGGTTGACGGTCCCCTCGCCCCCTTGGGCGCGAAAACAGCGGATGCTTTCTTCCAGGAGATCGCTTTCGGTCAGCGGTTCCCCTTCGCAACCTTGGCCAAAGGAATAGATCGGGGCTTCGGCCCGGCTCTGGTGCAGACGCATGACCTCCACCACCTCCTCCGGGCTGGGGGTGAAGTCCAGACGGCTTTGCGGGGCGGCGCAAATTTTTGACCCTTGCTCCTGCCGGGAGATACAGCCCACGCAACGGGCATTGCAGCGCCTGGAAACCGGCAACGGGGCTTCGTAGCGTCCCAGGCAAAAATTCCGGGCCGCCGGGCAGGAATAGGTCAGGGCGCAACGCCGGGTGAGCTGCTGAACCAGGCGGTTTTCCGGAAAGGCTTCAGCCAGTTCCAGGGCGCCACGGCGCAGTTTCTTGCCCGAAATGCCGCCGAACATCTGCCGGGGATCGTCATCCACTTTTTTGGCGCATACATAAATACGTCCATGGGCATAGCCCACCGCGCCATAGGCAAAGAGCGGGAGCATGGGAGCGCCTGGAGCGCCGCGGTAGGCCGGATGGGCGGTGAGGGTATGGGCCGGGGCGGCGAAGGCCGCCACCGCGCTGTCTTCAACCTCCTCCACCTCCCCGTTTTCCGGATTATATCCCAGGGCGCGGCGTCCGGGCAGGAGAAAAAGCTCGCTCTCCTCCGGCAGGGGCATGAGCTCGTCAGGCCTGGGCAGGGCCAGATCCCGGCCCCGGCGGCAGAGCATGAGGCGATCCGGATCCTCGCAGATATTCCCCCGGACATCGGCGGCCAGCAACAATGGCTGCAATGCTTTCATATCTTGTTGCTCAATGCTTTTTCTGTTAAGTACCAAAACTATGCCTAAATTACGCTCCGCGGCCTTGGCCGTAAAAAGCAACGACCCCTATTCCAGCGGCCTGGGCAGGGATATAACCGACTGGCTGACCGCCAGGGGAGTGCAGGTCTCTCTCCCCGGCCCGGAAAACGACCCGGCCCCAGCTGGAACGGACCTGGCGCTGAGCGTGGGCGGAGACGGCTCCATGATCAGCGCGGCCCGCAGACTAGCCGGCCGGAATATCCCCCTGATCGGGGTAAACACGGGCCGGGTGGGTTTTCTGCCCGAACTGGAACCTAATAACTGGCGCGAAGGGCTGGCCTTGGCCCTGGACAAGCGCTGGAGCCTGGAAAAACGCCTGGCCGTGGCCTTCGTCATTCACCGCGCCGGACAGGATCCTTTTTCCGGCCTGGCCGTCAACGAGCTGGTCATCACCAGGAGCGGCCTGTCCCGCCTTCCGGCCTACGAACTGGCGGCCTACGAACCGGCGGCCGGGGCCTCAAAATTTATCACCCTGCGCGCCGATGGCCTGATCGCCGCTTCGCCCACCGGATCCACCGCCTATTCCGGTTCCGCCGGCGGCCCCCTGCTTCACCCCTCGGTCAAGGCTTATGCCGTCACCGCCATTTGCCCTTTCCAGACACGCATGCCGCCCCTGGTGCTGGGAGCCCGAACCCCGCTGGAGATTACCCTGCGGGAAAGCTCCGGGGAATGTTACGCCGTGGCTGACGGGCAGGAATTCTTCCCCTTGCGGGAAGGCGACCGCTTGACCCTGCGCGGGCAAGAAGACGCCATCATCCTGGCCCGCCTGGGTATATACGGCTACTTTGACAAACTGCGCTCCACCTTCATGGCCGATTCCCCTGGGATGCCGCGCCCATAGCCCCCGCCGCCCTGACTTTACAGCCCTGATCGCGCAGATAGGCTTTAAGTTCGCCAATGGAATATTCCCCGTAATGCACAATGGAAGCGATCAACGCGGCTGACGCACGGCCCAGGGTCAGAGCCTCCAGAAGATGCCCCGGCTTGCCAGCCCCTCCGGAAGCTATGACCGGCACGGGCACGGAATCGGCAATGAGACGGGTAATGGACAGATCGTAACCGTCCCTGGTTCCGTCAGCGTCAATGGAATTGACACAGATTTCGCCGGCCCCCAGCTCCACGCCCCGTACGGCCCAGGCACGCGCGTCCAGCCCGGTCCGCCTGCGCCCGCCGTGGATCACCACCTCGTACCCCGAAGGAAGGTTCACGTTTCCCGGCACAAAAAGCACATCCATGCCCAGGACAATGGCCTGGGATCCAAAAGCCTCCGCCCCCCGTGCGATGAGCTCCGGGTCCCGCACCGCCGCCGAATTGACCGAGACTTTCTCTGCCCCGGCCAGGAGCACGGCCCGCATATCCGGCACGCTGGCGATGCCTCCGCCCACGCTGAAGGGGATGGCAATGACGGCGGCCACCTTTTCCACCACCTCCAGGAAGATCCCTCTGGATTCATGGGAGGCGGTGATGTCATAAAAGACTATTTCGTCCGCGCCCTCTTCGTAATAGCGGCGGGCGCTCTCCACCGGGTCGCCTATATCGGCGTTGCCCGCGAACTTTATTCCCTTGGTCAGGCGTCCGTCCCGCACGTCCAGGCAGGGGATGACGCGTTTACTGAGCATGGACACGCTCCCGGCAATAACGGTGAAAATTGTCCAACAGCCTCAGCCCGGCCGGACCGCTCTTTTCGGCATGAAACTGCACCGCCCACAAGCCGTCCCGCCCCAGGGCCGAGCAAAATTCCCCGCCGTAAGAGGTGTCGGCCAGCACATACTCCGGAGCTGGCTCCGCATAGTAACTGTGCACAAAATAAAACTCCTCCCCTTCCTCCAGGCCCGCGAAGAGCGGGCTGGAGCGACGCGGCCGGACGCTGTTCCAGCCCATGTGCGGCACGGCGATTGGAAGGCCGCTCTCCTCTCGTTGTGACGGATCAAAACGCCTGGTCCGTCCGGGGATCAGCCCCAGGGTCTCCATCCCGTTTTCTTCGCTATATTCCAAAAGAATCTGGCAGCCCAGGCAAATCCCCAAAAGAGGCCGCCCTTGCGCCACCCAGTTCTTCAGCAGGCAATCCAGACCGCTTCCGGCCAAGTGCCGCATGGCCTGGCCGGCCGCGCCCACCCCTGGAAAAACCAGCCCCCAGGCAGAAGCGATCGCCGCCGGATCAGCGGTGATTAGCGCCGGCACGCCCAGCATGGCAAAGGCCCTGGCCACGCTAGTCTGGTTGCCCGCCCCGTAGTCAAGAATCGCCAGCATCGCGGTTTTACTCCCTGCCCCGCGCCTATTTGGCGGGCCCTGTCCGCACCCGGTCAAAAACCAAGGTCTCTTCCCGGTCGGTCAGGCGGAGCTGATTCGGATCTTTTTTTTCCAGCAACAGGACAGGCTCGAAACCCTCCAGCCGCACGGAAGCCCGCTGAGGCTCCAGCCGGATCGCTTTCAGGCGGTGGATTTTGGGCACGCCACCCGGCCATTCCGCCCGCAGGCGTCCGTCGGCCTCCAAAATCAGGCGCAGTCCCTTGAAATCTTCCGGCCGCGCGGTCAGGCTCCCGGACAGGGGCTGGCTCAATTCCTGGTTCAGGGTCCAGACGCCGGCAAAGGCCGCCAGCCCGGTCTCGGCCGCGCCCAAGGCCGGGCACAGGGCCAAGCCCCACCAGAACAAAACGAAAATTCCGCCGATACGCCGCATATTCACCGCCTGTGCCGGTATAACCCTAAGCCGGGGCAAAATCCAGCCAATATCTTCACGGCTATTGCTCCCGGACGCGGATTGGCTTATGAGCCTGGACATGAGCTTTTTTCACGCCCTGCGCCCTTTGATCCTGGCCTCCGGCTCGCCCAGACGGCGGGATCTGCTGCGTTCCGCGGGTTTGGAATTCCGCATCCGGGCGGCCCCGCTGGAAGTTACGCCGGAAACCGGCGAAGATCCAGGGCATTACGCCAGCCGGGCGGCCAGGGGCAAGGCATGGGCCGTGCTGGACTTACTGGCTGGCGAAGAACGGCAGGCAGCCATCCTGGCCGCGGATACCATTGTGGCCCTGGACGGCCGCATCCTGGGCAAACCCGCGAGCCGCGCCGAGGCCCTGGAGATGCTCAGCGCCTTGGCCGGACGGACGCACACGGTGATCACGGCCTGCGCCCTTCTGCCGTCCGGAGAAAAAGACGGGCTGGTGGAATTCATGGCCGGGAGCCAAGTAACTTTCTGGAATCCTCCGCCGGGAGCGCTCCATAACTATGCAGCCGGAGACGAACCCCTGGACAAAGCCGGGGCCTATGCCGCCCAGGGCAGCGGCAGCATGCTGATCCGTTCCCTGTCAGGCTCCTGGACCAACGTGGTGGGGCTGCCCCTGAGCGAAACCCTGGACGCCCTGCTGGCGCACAAGGTAATTGCTGACATTGCTCCATGTTATCCCCAAGATTTCCGGCGGGATGGCTGAGATGTTCCGGGTGGAAGAGGAAGAAGAGGATTACCTGCTCTCCTCCTATGCCTTCGCCCTGCCGGAAGAGCGCATCGCCCAGCGCCCGTGCGCGGCCAGAGGGGAATCCCTGCTCTATTTGCTGGACCGCCGGAGTCCGGAAAACGATGGACTGGATCATTTCAGGCGGCTGCCCGAACTTCTGCCGCCGCGCTCCCTGCTGGTGGCCAACAATGCCAGGGTCGTTCCGGCCAGGCTGGAAGGAAGGCGTGCCGGCGGCGGCAAGCTGGAATTTTTGCTGCTAAGCCCGCCGCCGCTCCTGGAAGCGGAGGCCGAGGCCGAGGCCGGAGGGCGGCGCGCGGCGGAGGCCAAGGCGCTGATCCGTCCGGCAGGCCGCCTCCGCTTGGGGGAAAGTTATTCCCTGGCCGGGGAGATGCGCATGACCCCGCTGGAAAAGGCGGAGTTCGGCCAGGCCAGGGTACGCCTATCCTGGCCTGGGAGCCTGGCGGATCAGCTCCACAGGCACGGACGCCTCCCCCTGCCTCCTTATATCCGGCGCGCGCCGGACCCGGAGGATTTGGAACGCTACCAGACCATCCATGCCGATGCGGGCAAAGCCGGGGCCGTGGCCGCCCCCACCGCCGGTCTGCACTTCACCCCGGAGATCCGGGAGAGCCTCGCCCGCGCCGGGCATGGATGGGCGGAACTGACCCTGTATGTGGGCTATGGGACATTCAGCCCGGTGCGCGCGGCGGATATCCGCAAGCACAGCCTACATCCTGAGTACGCTGAACTGCCCGCGGAAACCGTCCGCCGCGTCCTTGCGGCCAAGGCTGAAGGCCGTCCGGTGGTGGCCGTGGGGACAACCAGCGTACGGGTTCTGGAAGGCATGGCCGAAGAAGCGGCCCTGACCGGGGCGGACGCATTACTGCGGCCCGGAAAGGCTTGGCTGAACTGCTTTATTTATCCAGGCCGGCCCCTCCGGGTGGCGGACGCCCTGATCACCAATTTCCATCTGCCGGAAAGCACCCTGATCATGCTGGCCTCCGCCTTCACCGGCAGGAAACGCCTGCTGGAGGCTTACGCCAAGGCCATTGCCCTGGGCTGCCGCTTTTTTTCTTACGGCGATGCCATGCTGATCCGCTGAATTCCCCAAAAAACGCTCCCTTATTGGGGCTTTCCACCTCCCCCGATTGTTTCCTTAATAAGATCGTCAAGCATATTCTGCGCCGCATTATTCCCTTGCGCCACGGCCTTGCGGTACCATTCCGCCGCCTTTTCCAAATCCTTGGCTACGCCGATGCCCCTGTGATACATAACGCCAAGCAGACATTGCGCCTCATCATCCCCTTGCCCGGCCGCCTTGCGGAGCCATTCAGCCGCCAAGGCTTCGTCCTTGGCCAGGCCGATGCCGCCGTTATAATATAAAAAGCCAAGCATATACTGCGCTTCGGCATCCCCTTGATCCGCCGCCTTGTGAAACCATTCCATAGCCTGTTTCCCGTCTCTGGCTACGCCGAGGCCATAGCCGCACATAAGGGCAAGCCTGCGCTGCGCCCCGGCATTTCCTTGATCCGCGGCCTGGCGAAGCCCTTTTTCGGCCTTGCGAAACCATTCCGCGGCCAGCGCTTCGTCAGCGGCCACGCCCAAACCCCTGTCATAGATCATAGCAAGTTCAAATTGCGCGATGGCATCCCCCCGCTCCGCAGCCTTGCGGAGATCCTCCGCAGATTGCTCCGCGAAGGCCGGATTGGCAAACAGGACAAAAACAACCGCCCAAAACAAACGAACAAGGGATTTCATGCGCCACTCCTTGGCAGAGGTTTGGAGGCCAGGCCCCCAAGCGGAGATTGGGGCGGCAGCCACCCAAATAGGTTATACACATAATTATTTTTATTCAATAAATTTCGCATATTACACATCAAATAAATCTAACTGCCGCTTATTTTGAAAAAATTCTATATTTTTTTCTGCGAGTAAAATGTAATCTGGGTTTATCTCATAAGCAATATAATTTCCTTTATTTTGTAAAACAGATATACATTCGGATCCACTACCACAAAATGGTATTAAAACATTATAACTCATTTGCGGCTTGCAAGATTTAATAAGTCTATTTGTCAGTTCAATAGGTTTCTGTGTTGGATGTACTATTATATTATGATTATCATGTAATTTTCTTTTTGTTGGAGCAACGATACATTCACAATCCTTACAATATATAATACGTTCCTTCAATGATGCGCCGCCAGCGAGCGTTGATTGAGAAATTACATCCCTTGGGAGTGCTCCATTTTCATTCGCTCGATATATAGTATCCTTACCTCCATTTGCGGCAAAACGGCCATTACCCGCAGGACGCACACGACCGGCGCTTCCATTCAGAAATCCATCGGTATATGGCTCACGAATAGCGTCACGATTAAATACAGGGTCTTTTTTCCAATAACAAATAATTGATTCATGGCTTCTTTGCCAAAAATTTAATGATGGAACATTTTTGTTAGTATAATGCCAAACAAGCCATCGCTGTTTTTCTATAGGCAATAATACCGAAATATGAGCAAGAATTTCATCAAAACCATAAATAAACATTGTTCCTGTTGGTTTAAGTACTCTTTCACATTCAAATAACCATAATTTAACCCATTCTATATAGTCTTCTAGATTACGTTTATCAGAATCATTGCCAAAATCTTTTCCAATATTATATGGCGGATCAGCAATTATTATATCCATACTGCTATCTTGTAGATCTTTTATGCCAATGGCACAATCACACAAATGAATATTATTTTCTATTTTCATAAAATATATAATTCCCCAAAAAACAAATCAAAGCGGCAGGGATGCCGGATCACAAGCCCAAACTTTTCAGTTTACGGTGCAGGTAGCTGCGCTCCAGTCCCACGGTTTCGGCCATTTTACTGACATTGCCGCCGAACTCCCGCAGTTTTGCCGCCAGGTAACGGGCTTCAAAGGCGTTCCTGGCCGCCTTGAAATCATTGCCGTAAAGCGCGGCGTCCCGCCCGGGTTCCGGGATGGATTCCGGGGCGGGCGGAAGAGGGACGCCGCTCATTTCCGGTGGCAGATCCCCGGCTCCCAGCTCTTTCCCGCTATGCAGGATCAACATGCGCTCCACGAAGTTGCGCAATTCGCGCACATTGCCGGGCCAGCGATAATGCAGCAAAATCTGTCTAGCGGCGGCATCAAAGCTGATGGGCTTCAGGGCATAATCCTGCCCCAGACGACGGAGAAAATGGTCCAGCATCGGCAGGATGTCTTCGCTCCTCTCCCGCAGGGGCGGCAGATGCAGGGGAAAAACGCGCAGGCGGTAGTAGAGATCCTCGCGGAACTGCCCGGCGCTTATGCCCTGTTCCAAATTTTTGTTGGTGGCGGCGATGACCCTTACATCCACGCTGATGGTTTTATTGCCGCCTACCCGTTCAAAGGTCTGTTCCTGGAGCAGGCGCAGGATCTTGGCCTGGGTTTTCAGACTCATGTCGCCGATTTCGTCCAGGAAAAGCGTGCCCCGGTGAGCCAGCTCAAATTTGCCGGCCTTGGCGTTTTCCGCGCCGGTAAAGGCCCCTTTTTCATGGCCGAAGAGTTCGCTCTCGATCAGTTCCTCAGGAATGGCCGCGCAGTTCACCGCCACCAGGGGCTTGCCGGCCCGCCGGCTGAGCGCGTGGATGTAACGGGAGGCGATTTCCTTGCCGGTGCCGTTTTCCCCGGTGAGCAGCACCCAGCTATCCAGGGGGGCCACCTTGTCCATGATCGCGCGCACAGCGCGCATGGGAGCGGATTGCCCCAGAAGTTCCTCAGTCTGGCGGGAGGGGAGGAAAAGGCGCAAGGCCTGATTTTCACGCTGCAAGGCCACGAATTCCAGGGAACGGCTCACGGCGATGAGCACTTTTTCAAGGGAAAGGGGTTTTTCGATAAGATCATGGGCCCCGTGTTTGATGGCCGCCACCGCGTGCTCAATGGTGGCGTGCCCGGAAATCATGAGCACGGGAAGCTGGGGGGAGGCCAGATGGATCTTTTCCAGCACCTGGAGGCCGTCCTGGCCGGGAAGCCAGATATCCAGAAGCACCAGGCTGATTTCCTTTTGCTGGAGCAGGGCCAGCCCTTCCTCGCCGCTGCCCGCCTCCAGCACGGCATAGCCTTCATCCTCCAGGATGCCGCGCAAGGAAAAGCGGATGCCTTCCTCGTCATCCACTATGAGGATAACGGCCGGAAGCTCGGTCTTCATTTCACGATCGGCAGACGCCAGGTTACCCCGGCTCCGCCCCTGCTCCCCAGATACAGTCCGGGTATGCCTTCAACCGCCGCCAAATCCAGCAGAGATGCGTACGGCAGTTTCCCCTCGCTCCCGGCCTCGGGCGGCACGGCCTCACTCCTCCACAATTCCAGCATGGGCAGAGCCTCAGGCCGGACATCGCCGCAAAACAGGTTAAACACGCCATACCCCCTGTCCTCGCCCTGGACCAGATCCATACTGTGCCGTCCTTCCCCGGCCCCAGCCAACAAGATCTCCGCCCACTCCGCCAAGCCCTGCCCGATGGACGAATCAACGGCCAGGAGCAGCTCCGGCTGCTGGAGGCGCGTACTCAGAAGCACCCGCTCTCCCAGAGAAGCGGCTATGGCCGCCTCCGCCCTCTCCAGCAGCAAAGAGGCCGGGGAGCCTTCCGGCGGAACCGGCCTACGGACGAAAACCGCCCCGGAACCGGCGGCCTCCGCCGCAGCCCGGCTGAACAGATTGTAAGCGCGTCCGGCCAACAGATTGACGGTGATGTCGTCAATAAACACCGCCAGCATATCGTTACGGGAAAAAAAACGCGGGGAGAGGCGATCATAGTGCGGCCCCAAGGCGCTCCAGCGCAGCATCAGGCTGTCTTCCCCCCTGCCTTCTTCCAGGACCTTGGCCAGGAAAGGCATGATGGACGTCAGTTGCACCTCGAATTTTTTGTAATGCTGGCCGATCACCTGGGATCTGGCAAGGTTGAAACGCTGCTCGGCCTTTTTGTTCCAGACATAGATCCGGCCGCCGCTCTCCATGCAGAAAAGAATGCTCTGGGATATATCGGAGAGCTGCCCCAGACGCATCTCGGCCGCGGACAATTCCACCTGCAGCACGGAAAGCTGCTCATCCAGCTCGTTTTCCCGCCGCTGGGAGCGCACCAAATCGGTAATATCCTGCTGCACCATAGCCACCCCTATAATCTGGTCCAGGGGGGTGAGCATGGGTTGGAAGTGCAGGTTAAGCCAACGGGTTTCACCCCAGGAAGTATGGTACTCGTAATTATAAATGTCGGCCTCCTGCTTGTTGAAGGCCTGGCGCACCGCCCGCTCCACATCGGAATCCTGCAGGAAGGGGTCTTGCAGGATGTTGAAACGCCTGGTTTCGGGCAGGAAGTTTCCCCAGGCGGATCTCCAGGCGGTATTGGCAAGATTGATCTGCCCCATGGAGTTGAACATGGCTATGCCCAGAGGAGTGCGTTCCAGGAGGATGCGGGACTGCTGTTCCTGCTCTTCCAGAGCCTGCTGGGTATACTTCAGGGTGTCCACATCCTCGAACAGCAGCAAGACGGTTTCTTTTTCCTCCCAGATGGTTTTATGCACGCTGCAGATAACCCAGCGCATGTCGCCGAGATTGGTAGAGAGGCGTAGGGTGCTGCGCGTAAGCCCGGAGAAGGGCTGGGTCTGTCCATTGTCGTCCAGGCGCAGCAGGGCCGCGTCTTCCGGATTGATATAGCGGCTCAGGCGCGAGCCGACGAGGTCGCTCTCCTGCCCACCCAGCATATAAGCCAGCGCTGGATTGACATAAACCAAACGCCCGTTTTGCAGCAGGGCTATCCCTTCATGTTGCGTGGCCGCCAGACTGGCCAGGGTAAAGCGCTCATCCGGCTGGCCCAGAAAATTCACCGCTTCTTCGGATAAGCGGCCTTTGGCCAAGGCGTTTTCCAGCTCTTCATGGATATCATGGGCCTGCCGTATTCCGGCAAAAAGAGCGAGAACCGCCAGCAGCGCGGCTATAAACAGCCATTGGCCGCCGAGCAGCTCCACATTGTAAACCGTCACGCAAGCCATGGCTCCGGACATTACAATCAGCATGAAGGACGGAAAATACCTGGCCAGCGCCTTGCCATGTTTCATCGGATAAATATATGTGTTATGCCGCAGCTTAACAAGACCTTTACCCGGAAAAAAAAGGACCTCGGCATGCCATGCACTGGTTGCTCTTTCGTTTAAGCTCTCTTGGCGATGTGGCGTTGACCAGCGGCCCCATGCGCTACTGGCATGAACGCCTGGGCTGGGAATTCACGGTGCTGACCAGGAAAATTTTTGCCCCGCTTTTTACACGCCACCCGGCCGTACGCGAGGTGATCAGCCCCCAGGACCATGACCTGGCAACGGGGTGGCCTGGCTTCTGCCGCTCCTTGGCCGCCGCTTACCAGGGCAGCGGCCTGATGGACCTGCACGGCAACTGGCGATCCCGCCTTTTGAGCTGTTTCTGGCGCGGCCCGGTACGGCGATACCCCAAACAAGGATTAGCGCGACGCCTCTTCCTATTGCATAAAAGCCCCGGACTGTCCGCCCGCCTGCGCGCCCATTCCGTTCCCCAGCGCTATCTCCTGGCCGCCCAACCCGTCCCCCCTCTTCCGGGAGAACTGCGTCCGGCAATCTATTTGCAACCCGAAGAACGCGCCCTGGCTAAAGAAAAACTACGGGCGGCCCGGACGGACGGACGAGGTGGAGCGCCCGTGGCCATACACCCTTACGCCGCCCACCCGCTCAAGACCTGGCCCCCTGACTACTGGCGAACCCTGGCGGAAAAACTGGACGCCGCAGGCCGAAGCTGGTTTGTGGTCGGCCGCGGTCCAGGGCTTTTTCCAGGGGAGGCGCGCGATTTTTCCAACCGGACGGACCTGCGCGAACTCTGCGCCTTGCTGGGCGAGGCCGAAATCCTGATCAGCGGCGATTCCGGACCCATGCACCTGGCCACGGCCGTGGATACGCCGGTGCTCGCCCTCTTCGGCCCCACCACGGTGGAATGGGGCTTTTTCCCCACCGGGGCAAAAGACCTGGCTCTGGAAAAAGAACTGCCCTGCCGGCCCTGTTCCATGCACGGCAGGGCGCGTTGCCCAAGAGACGGACTCTGCCTGCTCTCCATCACCCCGGAAGAAGTTACCGGACTTCTGGAAAAGCCGTAAAAGAATCAGGCGCGCATCAAATTTTCAGCAGATCCGCATACCAGGACAAGGCCTTGTCCATGAGGCGAAGGGAACGATCCGCCATCAGCCCGGCATCATTCACGCAGCCGTCCAGGAGCAGGACATTGTCGAACAGGCCGCGCACCAGTTCCGGAATCAGGGGGTTTCCGGAATCGTGCCTGTAAATGCGCAGCAAAGCGCGCAGAAGGCTGTGTTCCGGATTGATTTCCAGAATCTTGGGCGTCACGGCCTCATCTTTCTGCATGACCTTGAGGAGTTTCTCCATAGAAGAACTGAGCCCATCCGGGGAAACCAGCACCGCCGGACTCCCGGCCAGGCGATCCGAAAGACGCACCTCCTGGATTTGTTCCCCGAGGACGGCGCGGATTTTCTCCACCAGTTGCCCCAGATCGGTCTTTTCACTATCCGTCAGGGCCTGGACCGCGGAGATCTCCTCCTCCCCGGTGTCCGCAAAAGGTTCCAGGTCCTTGGCCTCAGCCCGTTCCACGGACTTAAAGGTCAAGTCCTTATATTTGCCCAAGCTTTCCAGGGCGAATTCATCCACCGGCTCAAGCAGGTAAAGCACCTCCAGCCCCTTACGGCGAAAACGCGACAAATGCGGATTGACCCTGGCCGCCTCTAGTGACGGGGCGGCCAGATGCCATATGTCTTTCTGCTCCGGCTTTACCCGGTCAACGTATTCATCCAGGCCCACGATGCCCCCTTCGGAGGAAGAAGAGGCGAAACGCAGCAGGGGGGCGGCCTTTTCCCGGTTCAGATAATCGTTAAAGACAAACTTAAAATACTTTCCGTGCAGCTTCCAGAAAGAGGCGTACTTGTCCTTATCCTCCAGAGCCATCTTTTCCAGGTGCCCGAGGATCTGCTTGACCACGGTCTGGGAAATTTTGCGCAGCACGGTATTTTCCTGCAAGGTTTCACGGGAAATATTCAGGGGCAGATCCTCGGTGTCCACCACCCCCTTGAGAAATCCCAGGTACTGGGGAAGCAGCTCCTTATTGCCGCGCTCGATAAGCACCCTGCTGGCATAAAGATCCGGCCCCCAGCGATCCTGCTGATGGCTGAAGAGATCCTGGGCAACGGCGGGAATGAAGATGAGGGCGTTGAACTGCACCGGAGCGTCCACCGAGAGATGAATCGAATCCAGAGGCGGCGTTTCGTCATAGGTGAGATACTTGTAAAACTCGTGGTACTGTTCCGGGGTGATGGAAAATTTCGGCTCCCGCCAGAGGGCCGGGGTGGTGTTAATTCTCTCGCCTTCAAGAAAAATTGGAAAGGACAAGAAATTTGAGTGTTTGCGGATAATGGATTCCAGGCGGCGCTTTTCCAAAAATTCTTTGGCGTCCGCCTTAATCCTGGCCCGGATGACCGTTCCCCGGCTGCACAGGGCGGCCTCTTCCCCTTCCGGAGGGCGGACGCTGAAACCTCCACCGCCGTCAGAGGCCCAGACATGCGGAGCTTCATCTCCCTGCGCCGGCACGGAAATGACCTCCACGGCGTCAGCGGCCATGAATATCGAATAAAACCCCACCCCGAAGCGCCCGATAAGACGCGCGGCCAAGGCTTCCTCCGGAGCCGGGGCGTCCTGCGCCGGAGCCGGGGCATCCTGTGGAGGAGCGCCCTCCGGGGTTTTTCCGCCAGCCTCGCCCATCTCCCGCGCGAAACGCTCGGAACCGGACTTGGCGATGGTCCCCAGGTTGTCAATAAGCTCCTTCTCGGTCATGCCCAGGCCGGTATCGGCAATCTGGAGCAACCCTTTTTCCTGATCCACGCTGATCCGGATTTCCAGGGGCAGATCTCCGGCGCGTACGCTCTCGCCCTTATTTTGCAGGAAACGCAGTTTATCCAGGGCATCCGAGGCATTGGACAAAAGCTCGCGCAAAAAAATCTCCCGGTTGGTGTATAGGGAATGGGTCAGGATATTAAGAACCTTTTTAGTTTCCGCCTTGAATTTATGCGTTCTGACATTATCGGCCATAAGTTTGCTCCATGAGACTGCGTTCCAGCCGCCGGAAGAAACGCCGCAACAGGCGAAACGGGGCGGCCTGTTCAGCAGAGGTAAAACAGAATCTCCCGGCGTCAAGGGATCCCGCACCGCTTTGCTTGCGGCCTTGAGCCGCCGGCACGGGATTTTCAGCAAAACTGGCGGGAGCGCAGTCATTTTTTCTTTGGTATTTTGTTAAAACCTGTTATATGCTCCCTAATAATTCTTTTTTAATGAAGGAGAACTCGTTGCCATGAAAACCATTTTCTCATGCTTCCTGGGCGCATTGCTGGTCCTTGGCCTGGCCGCCGTTGCCTCTCCGGCCGCGGATCGCCCGGAGGCGCCCGCAGACGGGCTGAAACTCTCCTTGCTGAAAAAAGAGGTGGTATTCAACCATTCCACCCATGACAAGGATATGGCTTGCGTGGACTGCCATCATCCGGTGGAGGACAAGGAAGAGGATTACCGCCCCTGCTCCACCTCCGGCTGCCATGACAACCTGGATCCTAAGGATAAGAGCGTCAATTCTCTATACCAGGCATTTCACAAGGCCAAGGGAACCAAGTTCAAGACCTGCGTTTCCTGCCACATTGAAAAGGCCGGCAGCGACAAGGATCTGAAAAAAGAACTCGCCGGATGCAAGAACTCCAAGTGTCATCCGGATTGAGCGCCTTGCGCGTCTGAGATTGTTGTTTAAGGCGGTCCGCCGCTGTGAAGCGCTTAACGGGCGCGCCTTTACAGGCTTCTGGACCCGGTTCTCCGTTGGTCCATCCCTGGAATGTTTCAGATCCCTGGGCAAGGTAAGGATCTTCCACGATGGTTGATGAAGAAGTCATTGAATTAACTGAAATTATCACGCCAGGCAAAATGGCTTCCCCGGCTGTGTCCGGCGGAAATACCGATTCCGACGCCTTTTTAAGCCGGGATAAAGAGGGGACAGGCGGCGCCCAAGACGCTTCCGCCGCCGTAACGGCTAAGTTCGAAGCCGTTGAAAAAGGCGACTTTGAATCTTTTTTGCGCGAGGAAGAAGAACGGGGCAACGATTCCCGCTGGAACGCTCCGGCGGAAACCTCCGCTGACGCCCGGCCTTCGGTTGAACCAGCTCCCGCCGCCAAGGCGGCGCAGGGAATCGAAAGCGTTGAAAAGGATGATTTTGAATCTTTTCTGCGCCAGGAGGAAACGAGAGTTTCCGAGACCAGGAACGCGCCCGGCGACGCCAAGCCGATGCCGGCACAAGCGGCTCCCCGCCCCGCCCCCAAGGCTCCTGAAAAACCCATTGCCGCGCCCATTGCCAATCCCACTACCACGGATCATCTGGTCAATCCCGATGAAAAACTGGAGCTGCCGCCATTTTCCGAGCTTGACGCCCTGCTGGACGAATTGGGAGTAAACGACAAAACCTCCGACAAGGGCGCGACGGCAAAGCCGCCTCCAAAAACCGCCCCTGCTCCGGAGGCCGCGCCGCAGCCAGCCGCGCCTCCACCTCCCCCCCCAGCTCCAGAGATCCCTGAGGCTGCCGTCCAACCCGAGACTCCGGCCCCAACACCTCCCCCGGCTCCAGCGGCCCCGGAGCCAGCTCAACAACCAGCCGCTCCGCCGCCTCCCCCAGCTCCAGAGATCCCGGAAGCTACCGTCCAGCCAAAGCTTCCGGACCCGATCACGGAAGAATTAGACATGGCCGCCTTGGCCGCCGGAATCGCCGCCGCGCAAAAAGGCATACCGCCAGAAAAGCCGGCCCCCGAGCCCGCGGCCAAACCAGCGCCCACGCCGGTTGCGCCAGAGCCCGTTCCCACTCCAGAGGCTGCGCTCGAACCCGCGCCCGCGCCGGTTGCGCCAAAGCCCGTTCCCACTCCAGAGGCTGCGCTCGAACCAGCGCCCGCGCCGGTTGCGCCAAAGCCAGCGCCAGAGGCTCCGGCCAAGCCCACGCCGGTTGCGCCAAAGCCCGTTCCAGCTCCAGAAGCTGCGCCGAAACCAGCGCCCGCGCCGGCAGCCGTCCAACAGGCCCAAAAAGAGAACGCTACTGACGGTATTGATTTGAACGGCCTGGATACCTTACTGGATTCCGTTCTGGCCGCCGCTCCCAAAACCACGCCCCCGGCCGCTTCGGCCGCACGCCCGGCCGCGGAAAAGAAACTTCCGGCCTCTCCATACAAAGCCGCGCCGGCCAAGCCCACAATAACGGCGGAAACGGATAAATCGCGCAAAGAAATGGAGACAGAACTCGCGAACCTGCGCACGGAAATCTCCGCCATGAAAAAAGATTTGGCCGCCGCCCAAAAATCCTTGGCCGACCTGCATACCAATTTGGAAAAACACGCCGCCGCCGCCGCCGCCAAGGTGCTCCGCGCCGAAATAGCGGCTCTGCGGGTTGAGCTTGATTCCTGATTAACCCGCCTTTTCTCCAGGTCAACCAGAATACATAAGCTGAAGCGGCGGAATCATTCATGCGCGTATTTAAAAAAATCCTGAACGCCGAAGACAAGAAAATCCTCGCGGCCCTGCGGAAGGAAATCGCCGCCCTGGAGCCAGCGGCCAGACCTCTGGCCGGACACATACTGGAGGCGGGCGGCAAGAGGATCCGCCCGCTCCTGACCGTGCTCACGGCCAGAAGCTTCGGTTGCCATGACCCGATAATCTATGCCCTGGCCGGCGGAATTGAATTTCTGCATGGCGCGACCCTGCTCCATGACGATGTGGTGGACGGGGCGGGCATCCGCCGGGGCTGCCCCTCCGCCCACGCCGTCTTCGGGGCCAGCCGCGCCATCCTGGCCGGGGACGTGCTCCTGGCCGCCTGTATGCGCATCATGCTGCGCTCGCGCAAGTTCGGCATCCTGGAAAGCGTATCCCTGGCCGCCTCTAAAACCGCGGCCGGCGAAGTGGAAGAAATCAACAACCTGCGCAACCCCAGCCTGGACTATGCCGGCTATCTGGAGATCATCACCAACAAGACCGCCTGGCTAATCCGTTGCGCCTGCGAAATCGGAGCCATGCAGGCCGAAGCCTCCCCCGGACAGATTGACGCCGCCTCAGGCTTCGGCCTGGAACTGGGCATCGCTTTCCAATTGGTTGACGATGCCCTGGATATAGCCCCGGAATCCTTGACCGGCAAACCCTCGGGCGGCGATTTGCGCGAGGGCAAGATCACCCCGCTCCTGCACTTTTACCTGGAAACCCTGTCCCCCGGCGAACAAACCGCCTTTCTCCACGCCTTTACCCAAGCCTCCTTCAAAGAAGAAGACCTGTCCGCCATCCTGGGGCGCATGCGCGCCTGCGGCTGCGCTGAGCGGCTGCGCGCCATGGCCGGAGAGCACCTGGCCAAGGCGGAAGCCTTTCTGGCCTCCTTCCCCCCCGGAGAGGAACATGACGCCCTCCTGGATTTGCTGGGCTACATCAAGGACCGTGAGCGCTGAACCATGCCGGATTCGCTGATCTTGCGCCGCATTGAAACCCGAGTGCGTCCGGAACTGCCCGATGCGCCCGGAGAACGCCTTCCAGGCCGCATCCGGGAAACTCTCGGGCTGGAGTTACATGCGGTCAAGGTGGTCAAGGTTTTTACCATTTCCGGGCTGACGGAGGAAAATTGCCGGCTGCTCCTGGATCGCGCTGTTCTGCACGACCCGGTGCTCCAAGAGGCCGCCCCGGTCCCCTTTGCCATGGGAGCGGACTGGGTGGCCGAGGTGGGCTTCCGTCCCGGAGTGACCGACAATGAAGGCCGCACCGCCGAAGAGACCGTAACCCTGCTTTTCCCGGAACTGCGGGACCGGATCCGG
>WRHT01000004.1 GCA_009783115.1 Desulfovibrionaceae bacterium
GGCCTGGACAATGGAGAAGGCGGTTCGGCGTAAATGGGGGCCAAGGCCGGACGATCTTGCAGGGGGGCGCTTTCCGCTCCCATATCTTTCAGGGCTTCCAGCCCCTCCAGCGGTTCGCCGAAGGCATCAAAGGCCCGGCCCAAAAGGCCCGGCCCCACCGGGAAAAAAGGCGGCAGACTGGAATTGCGGATCAGGCTCCCCGGCCGCACCCCCCGCAGGTCCCCGTAAGGCATGAACAGGAGATTGCCCTCTCGAAAGCCCACCACCTCCGCGGGAATTTCTTCGCCCTTTTCCCCGTGGGGGAGGATATGGCACAAAGAACCCAGCGGCGCGGACAGGCCGCTGCCCTCGGCCACCAACCCCACCACCTTGTTGACCTTGCCGTAGCGCAAGAGCGGATCAATGCCCCGCAAAAGATCCATCGTCTGCCTGGGATCCGGACTCATGAAACAACCCTATCACCATCCGGTCCGGCTTGACAAAGGCTTTTTCCCTCCATAGGTTTCGCTGTATCCGGGCCGTTGACCGCATGCGCGCCGGGAGGCGGCGCGGGCCTGAGGAGGGGCAAGGTGAAACTGGAGAACGAAACCTTGAGCCGGACGGAAGAGGCGGACCTGCGGGCGCGTTTCGACCGGGTGCGCGAACGCCTGGGCAAGGCCTTGCGGCGTAGCGGCCGAAAGGAGGAAGAGGTCCGCCTGCTGGCGATCTCCAAGTCGCAGAGCCTGGAAAAAATTCTCTGTCTGGCCCGTTACTGGAAGGAAACAGGCGGCTTTCCCCTGTTCGGAGAAAATTATGCCCAGGAGGCCCTGGCCAAACAGGAAGCGGCCCTGAGACAGGACGCCGGACTCGGCCCCGCGAACTGGCATTTCACCGGCCAGGCCCAAAGCAACAAGTCCCGCCTACTGGCCGGCCGCTTCGGGCTGATCCACAGCCTGGATTCTCTAAATTTGGCCCAAAACTTGCAAAAAAACTTGGAAAAGGCGCCGGGATCGCGCCAGGCGGCGCTAATCCAGGTAAACTTAAACCAGGAAACGGGCAAGGCCGGCGTCAGCCCGGAGGATGCGGCGGAATTCTTGCTCCGCCTGCCGGACTTTCCGGCCATAGAGATCCGGGGGCTGATGTGCCTGCCGCCCTATGCCGGAACTCCCGAGGCCAGCCGGCCCTGGTTCATCCGCCTGCGTCAAAAACGTGACGCATGGGAGAAAGAACTGGGACTGGCGCTCCCGGAGCTGTCCATGGGCATGTCCCATGATTTTGAGGCGGCGGTGGAAGAAGGGGCAACCCTGGTGCGGGTGGGCACGGATATTTTCGGACCCCGGATTCGCCGGGATTCCAACCTTTAACTGGAAAAACTCAGGGTATAACAATGGATTTTGCAACCCTGCTGGGCTTGGCGGTTTCCTTCGCGCTGATGGGGGAAGCCATAAATTTGGGCGGCGACTTCACCATCTTCCTAAACGGCCCGGCCGCCATGATCGTTATGGGCGGCACCCTGGGGGCCACCCTGACCAACTATCCCATGCCCGCGCTCTTCAAGATCGGCGGAATCATCCGCAAGACCCTGTTCCACCACGCGCCTTCCCACCGGCAGGTCATCGAGCAGTTTATCGATTTCGCCTTACTGGCCCGGCGCGAGGGCATCCTGACCCTGGAAGGGATCATTCCCAGCCTGGACAGCCTGTACCTGCGCAAGGGGCTACAGCTTACGGTGGACGGGCTGGAGCCGGATTCCATCCGCCTGGTCCTGGAAACGGAAATTGACAACACCCACGCCCGGCACGCCACCGGGGTGGAGATGCTCAACTCCATGGCCACCTATGCCCCGGCCCTGGGCATGATGGGAACGGTCATCGGCCTGGTGCAGATGTTCCGCAATCTCAATGACCCGGCGGTCATCGGCCCGTCTATGGCCGTGGCCCTGATCACCACTTTTTACGGGGCGGCGCTGGCCAACCTGGTGTTTCTGCCCCTGTGCGGCAAACTCAAACACAAATCCCAGGCGGAGGTCCGCATCATGGAAATGCAGATGGCCGGGATCCTTTGCCTGGCCAAGGGCGAAAACCCCAGGGTCATGCGTGACCTGATGGAGAGCTTCCAGCCCCCGGCCACGCGGAGGCCCAACCCGGACTACGCTCCCTCCGGAGCGGGCGGAACGGACTGATGCCTCCACGCGCAAGAGACTTTCCACAGCCCGCCCGTCCACCCTGGCTGATTATCTTTACGGACATCGTCACGCTCATGCTGACCTTTTTCATCATCATGGCCGCCGTTTCCGTGGTGGATTACCAGGACATGCAGCGGGCGGCGGCCTCGGTGCGCGGCGCCTTCGGCCTCTCCAGCCAGGAACTCTGGCAGAATGAACAGGAGGCGGGATCCGCCGGACGGCTGTATACCCGCCCGCACGGAGCGCACACGCCGGACGGCGGGGTTCCGAACGAATCCCGGCTCTTCGCGGATAACCCCCATGTGGCCGCGCGCTACACGGAAACTGAAATAACCATTTCCATGCCCGCCCACATGCTCTTTGAAGGCGGCGAATCCGAACTGGGCGAGGCCGGAAGGCATACCCTGGACCGCATCTCTCCATTTTTGCGGGAACTTACCCACCCGGTGCTGGTGGCCGGCTACAGCGCGCAGGGCTTTGGCGAAGGCTGGAACGTCTTTTCCCTGGACGGACGGACGGTGGATTTTTCCTGGGCCATTTCCCTGAACCGGGCCCTGGCCGTTTACCGGCATCTCAGTGCCAGGGGAGCGAACCCGGCCATGCTGCGGGTGGAAGGCTACGGCCGTTACCGCCCGGACTTTGACAACCTTACCCCCGAGGGACGGCGCAAAAACCGGCGCGTCGACCTGGTGATTGACCGGCGCAACCCCAACCTGCGCGGGCTTTTGGGCAACCTGCGGCTGCCTCCGGAACAGGGGCAGGAGTATCATTTCCGGGATTTTCAGTTCAACCTGGATCTGCCCGGCGGCAGCCCGGCAAGGAGGCCGGAAAACTGATGTCCAGAGGCAAACGTGTCTTCAGCCAGGCCGGAAACGGCTGGCTGGTCACCTTCGCGGACCTGGCCACCCTGCTGCTGGCGCTCTTTGTGCTGATTTTCAGCATGTCCTCCGTGGACAGCGCCATCCTCCAGGACATCAGTTCAGGCCTGGATAACCGGGAAGCCCGGAGCAGGGGGAAAAGCGGACGGATTACGGAAAACCTGCGCCTGGCGGTCGACCTGATGGCGGACACGGAAAACCTGAGCCGGCAGGAAAGCCGCCTCAAAGAGCTGCTCTTTCCTCCGGAGATCTTGCCCCCCGGCCACGATAGAGGTACAATAGACCAGCTCGTCCGCATTTTTGAGCGCAAGGAAGGCCTGATGTTCACGCTGAACAACGCCCTGCTGTTTATGCCGGAGAGCAGCGAGTTCACCCCCGGCGGCCGGAATATCCTCCTGGCCCTGGCGCCCCTGCCGGAACTCCTGCCAGGCCGGATCAGCATCGCCGGACACGAGGAAAAAAATTCCGGGCCGGACCCTTACCTGGCTTCTGGCCGGCGCGCCCTGGCGGCCCTGGGGGTTTTTCTGGGCCGTGGACATACCCCCGCGCGCTTCAGCGTAAGCGCCTACGGGGCGGACCGCCGCCCGGATCTTCCGGAAGGCTTTGAAAATGCCGCCGAGTTCCCCCAGGGCCGGCTGGAAATTTTATGGGAGCTGCCCAGGTCCCTTCCGAAAACCGGACAGGGCGTTTCGCCTTGATTAAACGGCTCCTGTAGCCGCTTACGGAGAAGATATGGCTCAAGAAGACGAATTGCCGGCCAAGAAAAAAAAAGGCTCGTCCAAGTTTCTACTGTTCTTTTTCCTGCTCCTGCTTCTGGGCGGCGGCGGATTCGCGGCTTGGCGCTTCGGCATCCTGGACGACCTGCTGGGGCAGATACTCCCCACCTCCGGAGACGCGCCCGCCGCTCCGGCTTCGCAGCCGCAAGCGCAGGCCGGACCGGGGAATACTTCCACCGTGCCCCTGCCGAGCTTCATGGTCAACCTCTTTGACCCCCTGGGCCGGCGTTATATCAGGATGGATCTGGAACTGGAAACCATCTCTCCGGAAGTGGGCAAAGAGGTGCAGGCCCTGAACGCCCGCATCCGCGATACCCTGATCATGCTGTTATCCAGCAAAACCCATACCGAACTTTCCACGCCGGAAGGCAAGCAGATTCTGCGCAACGAGATCCTGGACCGCCTGAACCAGGTGCTGGGCGGCCCCAAGGTGGTGCGGGTATTTTTCAACAACCTGGTGATCCAATAACGGGGTGTATAATGAGCCAAGAAAACCAAGAAGATCTGGCGGCGGAGTGGGCTGCGGCCCTGGAATCCCAAGAGAATAAACCGGCGCAGCCCAAGGACCCCAACGACGCCCTGGCCGACGAGTGGGCCGCGGCCCTGGCGCAGGACGAGCAGGCTGACATCCATAAAGCCAAGGAACAGGCCGTCTTGCACAGCCAGGCCAAGGAGGTCGCCTTCAAGGATCTGAGCGAGGAGGCCAAGGCCCCCAGGGGAGATGCCGAGCGCCGGGATCTGGATTTCATCCTGGACATCCCTCTGGATGTCTCGGCCGAGCTGGGGCATACCAAACTTTTGATCAACGAGCTTTTGCAGCTCGGCCAGGGATCGGTGGTGGAGCTGAACAAGCTGGCCGGAGAACCCCTGGAGGTTTACGTGAACGGCAAGCTGGTAGCCAGGGGCGAGGCCGTGGTCATCAATGAAAAATTCGGCGTGCGCCTGACCGACATCATCAGCCCCATTGAACGGGTAAAACAACTGGGTTGAACTGAATGGAACAACGCCAGGAAACCCTTCAGCCCCCGCCTCCGGAACTGCCGGAATACAGCTTGGCCGGCTATTTCACCGGCCTCTCCGTCCTTTTTCTCCTGCTGGGGATCTGTTGGTTCGCCCTGCGCTACCTGAAAAACCGGGGCGCCCTGCGCCTCTTCGGGCAGCCGCCGGGACTGGAAGTGGAGGGGCGACTGAACTTGGGCCCCAAAAAAAGCCTGCTGGTTCTGCGCTATTATGATAAACGCCTGCTCCTGGGGGTGACGGATCAGCGGATCAGCCTGCTGGACAGTTCTCCTAACCCGGCGGCTGAAGAAGCAAGCCCGGACGGCTTCGAGGACCGCGCCTGGGGAAAAGGCGCGCTTGCGGAGGCCCCGGCGGACAACGGCAAATTCAGGGAGCTGCTCCATGGACGCATGCGCAAAAAATAAGCGCCGCCTCTTCCACGTCTTCTTCCCGCTGGCCCTCCTGCCCCTGCTGTTTTGTCCCCAAATCCTACAGGCGGCTTCCCCGGATTTCGTCATGCCCCAAGTGCAGCTCTCCCTCTCCGGCGGCGAGATGGAACCCCGTTCCGTTTCCATGCTCCTGGAAATCCTCTTTCTGCTCACCGTGCTCTCCCTGGCCCCGGCCATCGTGCTCACGGCCACCAGTTTCACGCGCATCATCATCGTCTTTCACTTCGTGCGCCAGGCCATAGGCACCCAGCAGCTTCCACCCAACCAGATCCTGGCCAGCCTGGCCATTTTTATGACCGTGGCCATCATGTTCCCGGTGGGCAAACAGATCAACGACAATGCCCTGCAACCCTACCTGGAGGAACGCATCGACTTCCAAGTGGCCCTGGAGCGGGCGCAGATCCCCATGCGGGAATTTCTCTTCAAACAGACCAGGGAAAGGGACCTTTCCATCTTTTACTCCATCACCGGCATGCCCAGGCCGCAAAACCGCGATGACGTGCCGATATCCTCCCTGGTGGCCGCCTTCATCATCAGCGAGCTTAAAACCGGCTTCATCATCGGTTTTCTGATTTACATCCCCTTCCTGATCCTGGATATGGTGGTTTCCAGCATCCTCCTGGCCATGGGCATGATGATGCTCCCGCCCATGATGGTTTCCATGCCCTTCAAGCTCCTGCTCTTTGTCATGGTGGACGGCTGGAACCTCCTGGTGGGCACTTTGGTGAACAGTTTTTACTGAGGCGGACATGACCCCGGAATTTATCATCGGCTTTGCCCGGCAAAGCATCGAACTCGCCCTGACCATCGCCCTGCCCATGCTGGGCGTGGGTCTGGCCGTTGGACTGATTGTCAGCATCTTCCAGGCCGCCACCCAGATCCAGGAAATGACCTTGAGCTTCATCCCCAAGATCGTCTCCATCTTCCTGGTCCTGCTCCTGGCCTTCCCCTGGATCATGGACAAGATCGTCACTTTCACCAGAGAGATCTTCCTGAATATCCCCAATTACATCAGGTGAATCCCAGGCGGGACGATAAATCAAAAGCCGGACAATGCGCCTTGCGCCTTGTCCGGCTTGCTTCACCCGCCGAGCCGGGCATATAAAGCCGTTGCCGGTTCAGAGGGCGCGGGCCTCCGCCCCAGGCCGGGGTTATGGCGCTCAAATCAAGGAAATAGAAAGCCTTTTCCCAAGGACAGAGGCAAACCGTTCCAGACTCCCGATAGAAGTATTGTAGGTGGGGTTAAGAATGTTATCAACGGCCACGCGAGATGTTTTCATCATTTTCGCCACCGTGGTCTTTGAGAGATTCTGCACCCGCATTTCTCTCTGGAGTTCAAGGGCAATAATTTTCTTGGCCGCCAACTCTTTGGCTTCATCGTATAACCCTTGCTCGATCATAAACTCAGAAAAATCTTGTCCAATTCCTTTCATGACGAGATCCTCCTAAACTCATCCAGGCGAATATGCGCGGTTTTAAGTTCAGAAAACGGAATTTTTTGCGACTTTTTAATAAAACCATGAAGCAATACCATAGTTTGACCTTGGGTTGTAAAAAAAATCCGGCTTATCCCTTCTGGAAGATTGCTTCGTATTTCCCATAAGCCGGCGTCAATTTTTTTTCGACCAACGGAAAACCCCTTGGAAATGTCGCCTGAACTTTGAAAATATCCGCCCCGATTTCCTTGCGGGCCTCCCTGCTCAAACCCAGAATGAAATCACGCACCGGCTGATTACCTTGTTCAGTTTCAAAAAAAACGGCTTTAAGCGGCTCCACTCTCTTCATAAACCTTATGTATATTAAAATGTGCTTTTTGTCAATCACCTCCCCCAGTTTAACAACCCCTCATCCTAAAATGGCTTTCTTACGCTGTTTACCATTATCCAGATTCAGCTCCGCAGCCGGCTACAGCTCCGAAAAACAGGAAAACCGCCTTTCCAAGCCCCGCGAAACCGGCTACATACCCTTGCATGATTGTCGCCCAGGCCGCGCTTATGAGCCCTCCCTTCACCACGCTGAGCTATATTCTTCCGGCCGGTTTCGCGCCGGAATTCTGGAAGCCCGGCCTGCGCCTGGCCGTGCCCCTGGGCCGGAGCTTGCGCGCCGCCGTGCTCCTGGAAAGCGGCCCGGCGGTTCCTGGAAAAAAAACGGCCTTTACCCTGAAAGAAATCATCTGGCCCCTGGAGCAAGACCCCCTGCTGAGCGCGGAATATCTTGAATTCGCCCGCCAGTTGGCCTTGCGCCAGGCCCAGCCCCTGGGCCGCGCCCTGGCCGCCATGCTCCCCGCCGGTCTGCGCGATACGCGCTTCCGCTTGCGTTTTTTCAAGGATGGACGGCCCCTGGACCTGGATCTTCCGGAAACCGCCCGCCTGGACCCGGAAGAGCGCGCCGCGCTGGCCCGGCTCTGGCAGGCCGGACAGGCCCTGCCCCTGCGCTCCAGGGAAAAAGGAGAAGAAGAAATCTGCCGCCTGCGGGTTTCCCCTCCCTGGCCGTTGCGCCCTTTCGCCAAGAGACAGATCCGCCTCCTGGATTTTCTGGAAGAGAGGCGCAAGGCCAGCCGGAAAGAGGTGCTGGAGGCCCTGGGGACGGACGGCGCCGCCGCCCTGAAAGCCCTGCTGGATCGCGGGCTGGTGGAGATCGCCAGGGAAGAGCCGGAAACGCCGGAAGATGGCGGAAGCCTGGAGGCTTGGCTGGAGCGTTACGGCCCTGTATTGCGTTCCGCGCCGCCCTTTGCCCTGAACCAGGAACAGCGGGCGGCCCTGGAGGGCTGCCTTGATCCCCTGAAGGACCGCCGGGCGGAAACCCGCCTGCTTTACGGCATTACCGGCAGCGGCAAGGGGGCGGTGTACCTGGAACTGGCCGCGCGCACCCTGCTTTCCGGCCGGGGTTCGCTCCTCCTGGCCCCGGAACTGGCCCTGGCCGGCAAATTACAGGAAGAGGCCCAGGCGCGCTTTCCTGGCCTGCCCACCTATCTCTTTCACAGCGACCAAAGCCCGGCCCGGCGGGAGGCCTGCTTCCGGGAACTGGCCCGGAGCGAGGCCCCTTACCTGGCCGTGGGCGCCAGGTCCGCCCTCTTCCTGCCCCTGAAGAACCTGGGGCTGATCGTCCTGGACGAGGAGCATGACGCCTCCTTCAAGCAGGACGAGCGCTTCAGCTACAACGCCAAGGAACTGGCCTGGTTCCTGGCTCACCAGCAACGCGCCCTGCTGCTCCTGGGATCGGCCACCCCGGACCTGAAGAGCTTCCATGCCGCCGAGCAGGGGCGCATCCCCATACACCGCCTGGATCAACGCGCGGGCGGCGGGGAGATCCCGGCCATCACCCTGGAGCCGCTCCCGGCCCCCAAGGGCAGAATCCTGACCACGGGCAGCGCCAAGGTTCTGCAAGACTGCCTGGAAAGGGGCGAACAGGCCGTCATCCTGCTCAACCGGCGCGGATTTGCCCCGAGCGTCGCCTGCCTGGCCTGCGGCAAATCCCTGCGCTGCCCGGACTGCGAGATCTCCTTTACCTACCACAAAGGCCGGGAAAAGCTGCTCTGCCACTATTGCGGCCGCAGCGCGGACTTCCCCCGGCCCTGCCCGGACTGCGGATCTTCCAATTACCTGCCCCTAGGACAGGGCACGGAAAAACTCGAAGAGCAGTTGAATTTTTCCCTGCCCCCAGGCGCGCGGATCCTGCGCCTGGACCGGGACAGCGCCGCCCACCCCGGCGGCCAGGAAGAAATCCTGCATGCCTTTGCCCAAGGCCGGGCCGAGGTCCTGGTGGGCACCCAGATGATCTCCAAGGGCCACCATTTTCCCAGGGTCACCCTCTCCATCGTGGCCGACGGCGACCTGGGGCTGAACATGCTGGACTATAACGCGGCCGAGCGCACCTTCCAGCTCATCCTGCAGACCGCCGGACGATCCGGGCGCGGCGAGGCCCCAGGCCGGGTAATCGTCCAGACCAGGGACCCTTCCCATTACTGCTGGCATTATATCCTGGCGCACGATTACCCCGGATTCTACCGGGAAGAGCTGGAACGCCGCCGCCGCCGCCATTACCCGCCCTTCTGCCGGATGGCGCTGATCCGCCTGAACTACCCGCGGGACTGGGACGGGGGTGAACGGATCCTCCAACGCCTGAGCGAAAAAATCCGCCAGGCCGGAGAAGCCCTGGAGGTGACCGCGCTGGGTCCGGCCCCGGCCCCCCGCCCCTTGCGGGAAAAACGCCTGCGTTTCCACTGCCTGCTCAAAGGCCGGGATTGGCAAAGCCTGCGCGCCGTTTACCGCGCCGCAGCCACCGCCCTGCCTCCCTCTTCGCCCTGCCGCCTGAGCCTGGACTTGGACCCGGCGGGGCTGGATTAACCATAATAACCATTCAAGGAGATCTTATGCGAGTTTTAATGATTAACGGCAGCGCCCATCCCCACGGCTCCACCCACACGGCCCTGAGCGCGGTGGCGGACGCCCTGCGGGAGGAAGGCATTGAAAGCGTCATAAAACAAGTCGGGCATCTGGCCATTCGCGGCTGCATCGCCTGCGGCAAGTGCGACGGCGGCAAGCCCTGCGCCTTCGGCGATGATCCGGTGAACGAATGTGTGGAGCTACTGGAGAATTCCGACGGGCTGGTGGTGGGATCCCCGGTGTACTTTGCCGGCCCCAACGCCACCCTCTGCGCCCTGCTGGACAGGATGTTCTACCGCAAGCTCCAGGGCTACGCTTACAAGCCCGCCGCCGCCGTGGTCAGTTGCCGCCGGGGCGGGGCCAGCGCCTCCTTTGACCGCCTGAACAAATACTTTACCATCGCCCGCATGCCGGTGGTCTCTTCCGTTTACTGGAACTCCGTGCACGGCAACATGGCCGAAGAAACGCGGCAGGACCTGGAAGGGCTGAACGTCATGCGCGTGCTGGGCAAAAACATGGCCTGGCTGCTCAAATGCCTGGACCTGGCCAAGGATCGCGTCCCCCTCCCGGAAATCGGTCCCAGGGTGGCGACCAACTTCATCCGTTAGCCCTTGTTCCCGTCCGGCCCGGACTCGCTGATCTTGCGGAGGATCAGGCTGGAGAGGGCGTCCAGTATGGCTCCGCCAACGTAGCCGGACACCCCGATGACGGCGTACTTGTAGTTTTGGGAGATGTTCGCGTCGGCGATGAGCAAGGCGATCATGTTGCCGGTGAAGGCCGAGACCACCAGGCCGCTCACAAAGCCGCCCCAGGAGCTGATCCCGAAACGGCAGGCCCTGGCTATGCCGCCGAACACCGCCAGCACCGTGGTCACCACCGAGGCGTCGAGAAAGCTCCAAAGATCACTATTCATATGTCCGCTCCTCGCCCGCCGCAGATGCTCCAGCGGCCAAGCCGCCTTCGCGCGGGCTTGCCGCTCCAAGGCGCGCACGCGCGCCGTCTGCGACGCTTAATATGTCCGCTCCTCGCCCGCCTAAGGTGTCCTTTCCCTGGCCGCCCACTCCCTGAGGGCGGCCTTGTCCAGGCGCTCCTGCCCCGCATGCTCCAGGAGCAGGCCGGTCCAAAGCAGCGCTTCGCCCAGGTTCACTCGCCCGCGCCAGGCCGCACACCCGGCGGCAGGGGGATGGGTCTCTCCAGCAGCAAAAGCTCCGGGGGCGGGAAAAAAATCGGCTCCGGCCTTGCCGGAGGCGGCGAACCAGCGCAGGCAGAGAGCATCAGTAAGATCATCAGAGAGCTGGAAAGAATAATCAGCCTTGGTGTTTTTCGCATCTTGCAACGCCTTGTTCAGCCTGTGATCCAGGGTTTTATTCAGTTCAGCGTACTTGGCCGCCCTATCCGCGGCCTCGGCCAGAAGCCGTCCGTCGCGTTGCCCGGCCTCGCGCAACGCGGCATTGCTCATGGCCAGGGAAGAATTGTTGAAAGACAGGAGAGCCGTTTGTTCCGAAAGATCGCGGATCCGCCCGGCCTGGTGCTGGAAGAGTCCCCAAGCGGCCCCGGCGAGCGCGAGCAATGGAAGAATCGCCCCCTTGCCGGAGAAAAGAAAGCTGCAAATGCGGGTAATCATTTTCCGCCTCCGATAATTTCCAGAATGAATTCGTCCTCTCCAGCCCAAACCAGAAGATCCTCCAAGGCCTCCCTGGAGCCGAGAACCGCCCTTTGTCCGGCGAGTTCTCCCAAGGTCCGGCCCGGCAGGATACAGCCCCGTGAATCGGAACGGAATCCCAGGCCGGCGTCTCCCGCCCAATTGCCGGCATGAATCAGAATGTCCGTGCGGCCCGGCACGTCAGCCACCGCGATCACCATGCCGAAACGGGGAGAAAGGCGCGCCCGGCAGGTGTAAACACCGGGCGGAACGCAGGAACACTTGGGCAGATTGTCTTTCCAGGGGAGTTCCAGGGTAACCAGGGACAAACCGGAACCGGCGAGCAGACCGGAAGTTCCCTGATCCGCGTCCAAGGAGCGGGTAGCGGGTGTGGTCCGCGTCCGGTAAAAATCGCCATCAGGCGCGTGGAGGAAATCGGAATAATCGTCCATTACCAATCCCCAGCCAGGCCGGAAGTTTTGCGGTAATGCTCCTGGATAGCCGCTTCGCTCGGCTCTTGCCCGGCCATGCGCAGGGCATTCATAATCCGCCCCCGTTCCTCCTGCGGAATGACCAGGCCCCTTACCGTCTTTCCTTCGTGCCGGGCCTTGCCCAGGGACGTTTCGTTCGTGCCCCACAGCCACCCGTCAACTTGGGCCTTATGCAAGACCTCGCCCACGGCTTTGGCTAGGGCTTCCTTGGTTACGGGTCCGGGAGGCAGGTTTTTGACCACCTGATCATAAAACCAGGGGTTCTTTTCCATGAATGTCTTGTCCGCCCCGGCCTCACTATACGGCAGACCTTGCTGTCCCAGATTGGCATAGCGCTGCGCCAGTTTTTCAATCTCTGGGTATAACTCCAGCCCCCGCGCCTCCCGGACAACGCTCCCTTGTTCTATGATTTCAGCATAGGTATCCGTTGCGTGGTAACGAGTGCCGATCATGCGGACTTTGCCGCCCCGCGTTCCCAGGTTCAGAGAAATGCGCCAAGCGTCCGAAGTCTTTTTGATCATCTCCGGAGATGTCACCGACTCCGGTGTAACAACATCATCGTAAACCAGCAGATCGAAGTGCCTGCCGATAGGCTGGCCGTCCACAAGCCCCCAGGCTTCAATCGTGGCCTCTTTCTTGTTCCCGCGCCGGCGCACGACCATGCCCTCGTCTTCGCTCCAGGTGCGTTTCTCGCCTTGCTGCGGCGGCTTAATATGGGGGAAAAGGAGTTGCAGTGCGCGATTGCCCTCAAACTCGCGCTTGATCTGCCGGAGGAACGACTTGGCAATAGGCCGGGAATGACTAAAAATACCCACGGTTATTTCAGGGTTTTTGATAATTTCCTGGATGGTCAGCCCCACGGTGATAATCGTGCTTTTATAGTGTTCCCTGGCCCACAAATCCAAATACCCGTCCGGATTTTGCTGCACTTCGCGGCAGCGGGCATAGAGCCAGTCGGTATTTATGTCGGTCCGGCCCAGGAGACGGCTCATCAGAAAAAACACGTCCCGCAGAGCCAATTCAGCAATTAGACGGGAGGCCGCTCCCTGGCCCAAGACTCTGGCCTGATCCAGCAATTCGGCATAAAGCCGCTGAGCTGTCTGCAATTCAGCCATCGAGACATCCGTGGAAAAACTTTATTAAAGGGGGGCGGGGCAAAGCCCCAAAAGAAATTACCGGGAAAGGTCAGGCATCGCTCAGGCTACGGTAAACTTCCAGGTGGGCCTGCAAGAAGCATTCGCGGGTATGGGAAATCAGGCTTTTCTGTCCAGCCTTGGCCAGATCCTGGCGCAACTTTTTGCCGCGGGCCAGGGCGCCTATTTGTCCGGCCAGGTGCCCCTGGTCGGAATCTTTGAAACAGAAGGCATTAACTCCGTCCTGGACGATTTCCAGGTGCGGCTGGCTGTCGGAGCAAAGCACGGCAAGGCCGCTGGCCCAACCTTCCATGATGGCCAAGGAGCTGTCTTCCCCGGCTTCCGCCGGAACGATGAGCATATCTCCTTCCTGGAGGATATCCACGCCGTGATCCGCGCCGAAAATAGCCAGACGGCCGTCCACCCCCAAATCCTTGGCCAGCTCAATGATGGGCTCAAAGAGACTACCTCCCCCGGCAATGCGTAATTCCCAGGCCGGCATGCGCTTCACCTGGTAGAGCAGGGGCAGGGCGCGCAGAAGCTGCTCATAGCCTTTTCCGGGTTCCAGGCTGTCGCCGCAGACAAAGATGATCCTCTTGTCCTGGCGGCGGCAAGGCAGGCAGACGCCCTGTTCCGCAAAGTTGCGGATGACACGCTGGCGATCCCCTGCCAACCCTAGATCCGCAAGGCGTTCGGCCGCATGTTTGGAAGGAACGATCACCACTTTCAGCAGGGCCGGATTTTCCTTGGGGCTGAGCTGGACAAATTCAGGCCGGGGGGCGGAATACACCACTTGCAGGGGGTTTTTGCGGTCAGCCAGGCGCAGAGCCAAGCCTAGGGCCTCCGGGTCAAAGGCGTGCAGAATCCACGGCTGTTCGCCGACGCGCAGTTTCCAGGCCAGCCTGAGCTTGCCCAGCGCCCGGCTGATCCCGCCCAAGCCCATGCGCATGCAAGGTAACCCTCTTGACTCCGCCAGGCGGTCCAGGGTGGTCCCTTCAGCACAAAGGGCGTAAAGTTCCAAATCCGGACAAATCTCCCGCAGATCCGGCAAGGCCGCGAGGCGGCGCTCTTTTTCCCGGTCAGATCCTCCGAATTCCATCAACAGGATACGCATCTTGCCAAAAACCTCTTCTTGCAATGCGGCAGTATATACCGGCCCTGACATATTTGCCAGTCCCTGAATTGCTTTTTTTACGCCGGAGTTATAAGGAATTCCCATGTCTAAACGTCTTTTCATTGACTGCGCTAAAGGAATCAGCGGCGAAACCATGCAAGCGGCCTTCTCTTTGTTGGGGGTGAAATTTTCGCCACTGGAGGAAGGACTGGCCAGCCTGAAAGAAAAAGGCTTCTCCCCTGGAGAAAAACTCCCTGCCATGCTTCCGGCAAGCCTACGGGATAAGGCCGCCTCCCTGCCCGATCGCCTGCTCAAGGCCATGCAGCAAAGCCGCTCTAGTGATTGCCGGATTCTGGCCGAAACCTTGGCCGAGGCCCTGGCAGGGCTCTGGGGCATTTTACAGGTGGAAGCAACGGAAGTTTGGGCCACGCCGCCGCCCTGGTTCGCTGGCCTCAGCCGTGACGGCATTCCACTACCCCGGCCCCTAACCCTGGAATTGATGCACGGCAAGCCCTGGAGCCATGGATACGCCTGTGAAACCGGCAGGGAACCGCTCACCCCCGGCGCGGCCTTGCTGTTGGACCAATTGATCCAGCGTTTCTGGGTTTCCGGCCCGGAAGGGGTGAATATTGAAACCGCCGTGCTGGAAAAAAGCGTTTCAGGACAAGACAGAGAGGGACGCTCCACCCGTTTGCATCTTTTCGCGCGGACTTTCCCCGTAACCGGGCCGGGACAGATCCTGGACGAAGTAATACAGCTTTCCTGCCACCTGGATCACCTGAACGGAGAAGATTTGGGACATGCCATCCGCATCCTGGGGGAACACTCCCTGGATGTGCTCTGGCTGCCCGGGCTGACCAAAAAAAACCGGCCTGGGGGGGAACTGCGGGTACTCTGCCGCCCGGAAGAACTGCCCCGTACACGCGAACTGATCTTCAAACACACGCATACCCTTGGTCTGCGCCTCAGCCGGCAGACTCGCATCCTTCTGCCCAGGCGGGGGAAAAGTCTGCCTACCCCCCTGGGAGAACTCCGGGGCAAGGAGTATGACCTGGAAGGCGAGAGTTTTTGCCGGGCCGAATATGAAGACCTGGCCGCCAAAGCCGCGGAGCTGGATCGCGGACTTCCGGCTTTGCGCGCCCGGACGCACGGTTAAGGTCCATGCGTCCACCGCTTCGTTCCACCCGCTTATTATGCCTGGGACTGATCTGTTGCCTGGCCGCGCTTTTGCCCGGCTGCGCCCGGCCTTTCATCCAGACCGGGGTCCAGATGGAGTTCAGCATGGGAGGGGCGCGCATCCGCGCTTTCGCTCCCCCTGGCTATCGCTCCGTCCCCGTGGACCGGAACTGGACGGATCGCCTGTTCACCCCGCCGGAAAATATCTTCGCCGTTCTCCTGCCCCAGGTGCAGACCTGGGATGTGGAGCGCGACGCGCACGGACGCGGAATCATCATCATCAGCGCCCGGCCGGAATTCATGGACGAAGAGGCGGATCCGGATTTTTTCCAGGCCATGTGCCGGGATTTCATCCGGGTTAACGGCATCTGGGGGCCGTCATCCCTGGAGTCCTTCCGCCGCCTGGGCGGCTATTACCAGGATCTGACAGGCTTCGCGCATAACCTGGGCGTTTTTCACGCCACCCCGCACAGCCTGAGCATGGCCAGGATTATTTACGAGGCGGACAAGCCCCCGGATCCGCTGAAGGCCGTGGACGGCCCCCAGGACACCAGGGCTTGGGCCGCAGACTATTTCACCGGAGGACGCCACCGGATCCTGACGCAGAACATCATCTTCCTGAACAGGCGCTGCTTCAACATTTACTTCATCGCTCCCCTGGCAGGGGAAGACGACATCTCCGCTCTCCTGGACGCCAACAGGAAGTACATGGACCTCCTGGCCGCCGCCGGCCTCCCCGGCACCCTGTTCCCGCCCGAAGACCCGGAATCCTGAGGAAATTTTTTCACCCCGCCCGCCGGCAGGCCAACCGCCAAGCCCATTGGCATTTTTTTTGCATAATTTCCAGCAGGACTAATATGGGCGGAACGTCGGCGGGATAATTTCCGCCGGGCGGGAGCCGCTCTAAAACACGGCAGGTTAAGCTTATGGCTCAATATACGGAAGAAAGTTCTCCAGGCGGAGATCTCGCCCCGGCCTTA
The DNA here is from genome assembly GCA_009783115.1 of Desulfovibrionaceae bacterium. The sequence goes on from WRHT01000004.1 coordinate 16,188, forward strand.
TGGCTGGCTCTGTTTATATCCCTGTGTTTCGCCCTGGCGCTCAGTTCTTTGAGCGCGGGCTGCGATGAAAAGAGCTTCGGGCCGCCTCCCCGGCAAAATGCCGAGGTGGTCCGTCAGACCCCTTCCCAGACCTCGGAAGATCCCACCCTGCTGGTGGGCGACGTGAGTATGCACATGCCGGTGCCCAGCGGCTTCAAACGCCTCCCGGCGGAACATCCGCTCATGCTGGATCTGCAGGCCAAACTGGGCAACGAAGAAACCCTGCTGTGCATCTTCGAGAGGACTGTGGAAGTTGACGGCCAGGAAAGACCTATGCAAGACCTCGTGCAGGTGAGCACTCTGCGCAAGTGGCTTAACGCCGGCATATCCACTGCGGATTTCTCGCGTCTCAAGCAGCCCTGGCAGGAAGAATCCATCGTTTTCAACCAGAATGCCCTGGTTTTCTTTGAGGAGGCCGCCCGGAACCGGCTGCGCGACCAGACGCATTTCAGCTATAACCTGGGAATGATTGATTCCGGTCCGCTGCACATCAGTTTCCTGAAGGTGATCAAACACACCACTCCGGATCAACAAGCCGTCTATATATGCAACACTAACACCCTGCTCTGGCGCCACGGCAAAATTCTGCGCCTCACCTACAACAGCCCGATCCGCGACTTCAAACAGATCCGCTCCGTGGTGGCGGAATCCGTAGGTTACCTGCAGAAACTCCAAAACCAGGCCGCGGAACCCGCCAGCAACCAGACTGCCATCACCCCGACAAGCCTGCCTGGATGAAGTTTACTTAGCCAACCAGAAACAAATTTTTAGGATTTTTTGTTACGATAGCGCAATTATATCAAACTCTCCAGAAATTTTCAAGCCCTAAAAAAATTTTTTGGGGCCTTTTATTGACCTATTCACTATGTGAAGATATGTTTCTATAAAGAAATAACAAGGGGGAGCGCATGATGCAGGAGCGGGCCTGGCAGGCGGTGCTTACGGCTTTGCGGGAGCGGGTCAGAAAAAATCCCCGGGGGGAGATCAGCGCCTTGGCCGAGGATCTGGGAACCACGCGCGGCACGGTTTCCCGCTGGCTTTCCGGAAACCTCAAAGGCCGGCGCATCCCTTATGATCGCATGCGGCGGCTAATGCTGGCCCTGGGTCTGGATCCCTCAGGTTATTTCGGCGAAGTGGCGGAGCAAAACGAACCGGAGGGGAGCGGGTATTACCTGGTCCCCTGGCTGGAGGCGCGGGCCTCCATGGGCGGCGGTTCCCTGGAAGTCAGCAAAAACATCCGCTCCCACCTTGGTTTCCGGCGCGACTGGCTGCTCTCCAAGGGCAATGTCAATAAAATGGTGGCCATCAGCGTGGAAGGGGACAGCATGTACCCGACCATCCCCGACGGCAGCGTGGTGCTGATCAATGAAGGCAGCGCCCTGCCCCCGGTTCACGACAAAATTTACCTGGTCTGCTACCGGGAAGAGCTTTTCCTGAAACGCCTGCTGGTGCGGGAAGGCCGGGTGACCTCCCTGGTCTCCGATCTGGACGGCTCACAAATCGTCATAAACCCTGACGAATATTTCAATATCATCGGCCGGGCCATCTGGTACGGCAAAGATCTCTAGACTCAAAACAACTCATAATTAACCTTATTAACCTTCGCGCCACCCTCACAGCCGGCGTCAGAAGCCCCTCAAAAAGTAATTTTGAGACGGTTTCTAGCTATGCCGCCGGATGTTCCCCAAGATATTGATTCTATAAAGAATCATTTTCTGGACAAAATAGTTTCTATATGAGATCATTCGCTCTGAAAAAGGAGCTGAACATGCGTGAATTATCAGAGCTGCATTCCTGCGCCACCTGTATGCACAGCGGCCCGCCGCCCCTGGACCGAGCCTCTTCCTTCGAAGGACATGGCCAACGGCCTGGGCTTCCGGGATTTCTCCGGGAAGAGGCCCTGCGTTGCGCCCTGATTCCGGATTTGCCCGGCGGATCTCCGGTCCTGGAAATGCTGGTGCGCCACGAGGGGCGCTGTGCCTCTTATGATTGCCATCCCAGGCGTTTCCGGAAACTGCACAGTTGCCTTCCGGAAGATGAAGAAGCAGGGATCGGAGGCCGCAAATGACCGTGGAGCACGGATCCCGCCGGCAATGCGCCCTGGTGCTGCGGCGCGCCCGCTCCCTGGCCTGGCAGGCCGCCAGGCACACCCCGCTCTTCCCGGTACGCGCCGCCATGTGCCGCGCCTGGATTCGCCAGGCCGGAGTATGGGCGGAAGGCCGGGCGGCATGTTCCGCCAGCCCTATCTTCCGGGAATTGGCCCAAAACTTGGCCCAACTGGAGCAATGCCTGGATGGCGGGCTGCCTCTTTTACGCGCTTCCTGTGTTCATATTTATAAACAATAGCCTAAATCAGGAGACTCCCATGACCAACAGCGAACTGAAACAAAATGAAGCCCAAAACGCCATGCTCCAGGCCGAGCTGGCCTCCATGGCCCGCGGCTACGCCAAGATCGCCCTGGAAGCCCTGGCCGATGAGATGCAAAACGGCAAGGGCGCGAGCCGGGTAAGCGCGGCCAACGCCATCCTGGATCGCGGTTTCGGCAAAAGCCGGCAGAACTTGGAACTGGGCGGCAATCTGGATCTGGACGCCACCCTGCCGGAAGAAATTCTCAACATCCTGGACGGCCTCTACATGCGTATGCATTGAGAAACCTTCCCGCGCCGGTTTCGCCGGAATACTCCACCAAAAAACCGGCGGATTCCGGCGGATCACTTCCGGGCAATAACCGCGCCGAAGATCAGCGGGTCCGGTCCGGGGTTTTCCAGGCCGTGCTTTTCACCCTTCAGACAGATGGCCGCATCGCCGCCCTTGACCTCATGGGGCTTCTTATCATTATCCAGGTAAAAACCCCGGCCGCTGATGATAACGTATATCTCCTCGTCCTCGACATGCTCGTGCCAGGGGATCACGAATCCCGCGGGGAGTTGGTTCACCATCAGCGCCGTAAACGGGCTTTCCCCGCTCAGGGGTTTGTCCCGCTCCACTCCCCAGCGTGAAAGCATGGGCTCCCGGTTTCCGGGCAATTCCCTTGGGACGGGATTAATCCGGTCAAATAAAAACACCCGTTTCTGACTCATTTTGCACTCCTGTCCCCGGTTTTTGATTCACGGGCGGAAAGACGCCGGCGGATAAAATGAGCCAGGCGCTCCCCACCCACGGCCTCCAAGGGAAATTCCGCCCTGGCCATCGCCTTGTGCCCGCCGGCCGATCCCAGGGCATCAAAGCGGCTCTGCGCCAAGCGCCCTACATCCATGGTCAGGCCGTCCCCCCGGAAAATCAGCACCACCACCCCCGCATAAACTCCAGCCACGATCAGCCAGCGGATCTCATAAACCCTGGTCAGCAGATCCGCTATCAGCACCAGGATATCCGGGCTGTCCACCTTATCCAGGACCACCAGGTGTCCGCTGCCGATCTTCCGGCGGTTGGCGATGGCCTTGGCCACATGCGGCAGCCAGCCAAGCAGGAGTTCGCTGTGGATGATCCTGGTCAGGAGATGGGCGTCGGCGAATTTATTCAAATACTGGTAGGCGCGCAGGTCCACCTCGCTGACATGCCTCTGGAAATTTCCCGTGTCCGTGCGGATGCCGAACTGCAAGGCCGTGGCCAGGCGGGCGCCTATGCGCAGTTTAAGGTTATACAGGTATTCCGTGAAAATAGTGCTGGTCGCCCCGTATTCCGGCTTGATCTCCATGAACAGGTCTTTTCCCGGAGCCGTGGCCGGCGGATGGTGATCCACGACCAAGGAAAACCGCAACCCCTCAAACTGCGGATTATGTGAAGGCTGGGAATCCACCAGGGCGAAACGACTGTACGCGCCTGTCAAATCCTCGCTATAACGGCGCATGTTCAGGCGGGTATAGCGGATCATGGCCAGGTTATCGGGACGGCGCACTTCATTGATCGCGGCAATATCCGCCGTCACCCCGCGGCCCTTGAAGATACGGCGCAAGGCCATCGCCGAAGCCATGGAATCGGGATCCGCGCTGATCAGGATCAGCCACTTCTGGTCCTTGCCCACTCCGCTAAACCAATGAACGGCCTGATCCGTCTTGCGGAAATAGCTCATGCTCTTTTACTAGCCCAAAGCCGGAAAAAAATAAACCGTTTCACGGGCGATAGCTCTCCATAGCGGATCGGCACCAGAGAACCGCCTCGCGCATACTTCGGCCAAGAGCCTTTTGCATGGCCTCGCCCAAAGCATAGGGGCTGGATAAATCCCCTTCCTCCCTGACCGTGAAAAGACTCCTGGCGATTCCCCCTCCCTGGCGCGAAAAGTCACGTAGGCTCAAATCCATGGAAATCACGGCTGCCGATGGAGGCTCTACCCCGCTCTGCTCAAAGTGCATACGCCGGATGCCCGCCCGCAGGCGGAAAGGGCTGCTCAGGTTGTCGCCGGCCCTGGCGGCTCCCGCGAAACAGCCGCCGCTGTTCAGGGCATTGACCAAGGCCCCGCGCACCAAAAGCGGAACCGGGGTATCCCACTTGTACCCTTCCAGGTAGCGCACCTCCCGGTTTTCCAGCAATAAGGCGATGCGATCGCTCTCCAGGCCGGAATAGCCTTCAGGCAGATCCACCAGTACCTGAAGCGGCAAGGCTGCCGCGCACAGGTTCTCGGCCTGGTCAAATTCATTGAGCGTAAGAATGCGCAAAGGCTCGGATCGGAATAAATCCGCGCAGCCCGCGGACAAAAACACCGCGCCGAGAAGAATCAAAAAACGCATGCCTGCCTCCCAATCACTTCATTTTGTATCCCGGCACGGCATCGCCGAAGAAGAAACGCTGCGGGTCGGCGTTAATGCGCTGCACCAAGGTGTTCAGGTTATGCATGAGCAGGTTGCCTTCGTTCAGGAGGCGCTGCACATCATCGGCCATCAGGGAGGAAAAACGGCGCAGCCCCGGCTCGGCCTGGTTCAGCGTCTCATTGAAGCGCTGGAAGGAATTCCTGAAGACATTTATGGCCGAAGGCAAATCCCCGCTGAGCAACGTATCCATCTTTTCCAGCACCACCTGAAACCGGGCGAGGCTGCCGCGCAGATCCCGGCTCTCCTGTTCCAGCCCGGAACTGATCTCGGCCAGGGAGGCGATGATCCGGCGCAAATTCTCCTCATTTTCCGCTGACAGCAGTTCCCCGCCACGGCGCAACAAGATCTGGGCGGAATCCAGTATTTCCGGGGTTTTTTGAAAGACGCTGCGCAGGGGGGACTCTTTGGATTTAATCCTGGGCAGGTCTTCCCCTTGGTCCGGCAGGAGGATAGGGCTGGACGGACTGCCGCCGCTCAGGTAGACCACCGAGAGACCGGTGATGCCCACCGCCTCCACGCTGGCTTCGCAATCGGCGTACACCGGCACCGTGGAGTCTATGGCAATGATCACCCGGACCAGGGAAGGATCCTGGGGATTAAGCTCAATACGCCGGACTTCCCCCACCCGGAGCCCGTGGAAACGCACCTCGTTGCCCACGGACAGGCCGGATACCCCGCCTTCAAACTCAATGCGATACAGAAGCAAATCAGCGGTGATATTCTTTTTCATGGCAAAGAGCAAAAAACCCAGGAACAACGCCAGGGCAAGTATCGCAGCCAGGCCCACCGCCACGTATCCGGCTTTGGTCTCCATCGTCAGCCCCTTGGCTTTGCCAGCGCCCGCCCGCGCGGGCCGCCAAAATAGGCCCGCAGCCACTCATTATCCATCTTGGCGAGTTCATCCAGGCCGCCCACGGCCAGGATGTTCCCATCCATCAGCACCGCCACCCGGTCACAAACCGTGACCAAGGTATCCAGGTCATGGGTGACCAAAAACACCGTAAGCCCCAAGGAGCGGCTCAGGGTCAGGATCAGGGAATCCAGAGCCTCTGCTCCCATGGGATCCAGCCCGGCCGTGGGTTCGTCCAGAAAAAGCAGGGCCGGGTCCAAGGCCAAGGCGCGGGCGATACCCGCCCGTTTACGCATGCCTCCGGACAAGGCGGCCGGATATTTATCGAAGCTGTCCGGGGACAGCCCGCTCATGGCTATTTTCATGGCCGCCAGCCGATCCAGATCCGCTGGCGGCAAATCCGCGAAACGCCGGAGGGGGGCCTGAATATTCTCTTTCACGGTCAACGAGGAAAAGAGCGCGCCGTCCTGAAAAAGCACCCCCCACTGCCGGCGGACCTTTTCCCATTCCCTGTGGGAGGCCCTGATCAAGTCGGTCCCCAGGACGCGCACCTCGCCCGCCTGCGGTTTATGTAAACCGACAATAGTGCGCAGAAGCACGGATTTGCCCGAGCCGGATCCTCCGATCAGCCCGAAAATCTCGCCCTGCCTAACCTCCAGGTCCAACCCGTCATGCACGGCCTGGTCGCCGAAACGGTTGACGATGCCGCGAAGGCTGATGACCACCGGAGTCTCCCTCATCATATCCCCAGGAACTGAAAAGTTAAAGCGAAAAGAGCGTTCAGGGCAATGACCAGAAAAATGCTCTCCACCACGGAACGAGTGGTCAAAAGGCCGATGGCGTCCGCCCCGCCCTTGGCCCGGAAACCCAGGAAACACCCCACGCAGCCGATGGCCATGGCGAAAAAGGGAGCCTTTACCAGCCCCACCAGGATATGTTTTACCTGGATATGCTTTTGCAGTTCCTGGATAAAAACCGCCGGAGTAATGTCCATGGACGCCCATACCGCGGCGAGGCCTCCGGCCAGGCTCATCAGGTCCGCGACCAGAACCAGGCAGGGAAGGCTCAGCGCCAGGGCCAGGATACGCGGCAAGGCCAGGGTGATCAGGGGATCCAGGCCCATGACGCGCATGGCGTCCACTTCCTGATTATAGAGCATGAAGCCCAGTTGGGCGGTAAAGGCGGATCCGGAACGCCCGGCCACCAGGATGGCCGTGGTCAGCACGGCCATCTCGCGCAG
>WRHT01000005.1 GCA_009783115.1 Desulfovibrionaceae bacterium
TAATCTCGCCGTACGGCTTCCCGTCCTCAAGCGTCACCTTCACCGGCTCGTCCCATTCCACGCCGTCTATCTTGATCTTGACGTACACATCGGTCGTCTCGCCTTCCTGCGCCGAGGGATCAAACTTCGCCGTCAGATCCACCTTCACCACCAGGTCGTAGCCGTCCTGCTCCAGGGTAAGATGGGCCGTGGTGTCATCCTCGGTGTCCGCGATGTCCGCGTTCATTTCCTTGCCGATCAGCTTCGGGTCGCTGTAACCCTCCACCTTGACCACCGTGACCGTAAGCTGCGACTCATCCTTGAACACGTCATCGACGTTCAGGTTGTCGATCTTGAGTTCGCCCTTGCCGTCAGGACCGATCTCTACCGTGTACTCCTTACCGCTGTAATCGTAGCCGGGCATATTCGCCGTAAAGGTCAATACAGGAGTCGTGCCGGGCTTCGGAGGGTTTTCCATTTCAACTGTGAACACCACGAACGGGGTCCCTTCCTCCGTGGTCGTGTCGTCAGCGGTAATCGTTATCGTGGTCTCAACCGGATCCGGAATGAACGGCTTTTCAACCGGCTCGGCCGTGTCGCTGGCCAGGGTGCCGCTCTTCTTTTCATACTGCTCACCAGTATGCTCGAAATCCTGCACTACCGCGCTCACCACGAACGGGTCGTCATAAATGGACGACAGAGCGCCCTTAAGCCTATTACTCCCTGAGGTTTCGCCAGCCGGGATCGAGATCGAGACCTCTTGATCAACGCCGTCGATCGTGACCAGGACGGTAACTTCGGTCGTCTCGCCGGCCTTGGGGGCGGTGCTCAACCCGTCAGCGTTGACCAGATCCACGCGCACCACTAAATCACCGCCCTCCTGGCTCAGGTCGAGCTTGGCCTCGGTCGTGTCATCCGTGTCAGTAATAGTAATAATATCGGAGGATTCGGATACGGGCGCGAGGCCGCCGCCCTCAATGCGCGCGGTCACGATGATGTTGGAGGGATCAACGTAAACGTCTTCATAGTTGCCGTGCGACACGAGAACAGTATACTCGGTCTGGCCAATCCGGAGGGACTCGGTGACCACTATGGGCTTGCCGTCTTGATCGAGCACGGGATTGCCGGCCGGATCGGTCACCGTCAGGGTGAGCGTGCCGCCAGGCCGGGTCGGGGCATCGTCCAGGGTCACCTTCACCGTCATCATTGACTTGGCGCCGTCGCCCTCTTCAAAAGTGTTGGCGGTGTCAAAGGCAATGCTCAACGAGGTCTCCACCAGCTCGGCATAAATGTTGGGGTCAGGCGCTTCATAGCCGTTTTCGGCGGCGTTGGCCCAATTTCCCAAGCGGCCGCCCACGCCCAGGCGGTCATAGCCGTCCTGTCCGAAGAGCTGCCCGGCGTCGTCCGAGTAGGGGTTCAGGCGTCCGCTGGAGGCGGATCCGGCGGCGGTGCTGATGTCCATGTTCATGTCTTCCAGGAAATCGGCGCCGGAAACAAACGTGCCGTCGGGCAGACGCAGGTCCGGCAGAGAGGAGGCTTCGTCCACCGCGAAAAAGTCCAGCAGGGTCACCGTGCCCCCGTCTTTTTCCAGGATAAGATCATTGCCCTGGCGCGCAAAAGTGGCATCGGAGATATCCGGCAGGGCGAGCACCCCGCCGGCGGGGGAAGCGATAGCCAAGTTCTGCCCCGCGATCAGGGCAGGGATTTCGACCACATGGTCGGAGGCCGGGGTAATCTTGCTCGTGGGTTGCGTTGTCTTCTCAGCCATGTCTGGACTCCTTTTGGTGTGCTTCCGTTTGAAAAAAAGAATTGTCGAGTGTGCGCGTTACGCCGGACAGGCGCGCCCCGCCGGGAGAACCAAGGCTGATTGCCCGCTCCCCCATGGCGCGGCGATGCGTTTCACGTCAATGTCGCCAGGTTCCCCACATCATCGGAAAGCGTTCCCGCTTTCCCGCCCGCGGCCGGAAAGACCGCGATGTTACAAGGTTGTCCGACTATACCGGACAAAATTCGGCATCCGTCCGACAAAACAGGACGCGGTGAAGAGGCCACGCCTCCCCGCGCATCGGCGACTGCCATCGCTATTCCCGTCTTTTGCCCTTGGCGGGCGGTTTGGAATATATTCATACGAGGATCAAAAGAGCAAAAAACGTGCCGTTTATGCCTGCGGCGTCAATATTATTATGCCAATCACGTCATAATAAATTATAATAAAAGGAAGATTTTTAAAAAAAACATGTTATGATGCGGCCTTTACAGATGCGCCATCCACCCCACCCGCCCCTCCGCCGGAGACCGGCGGGAAACCGGATATGCGCGTAGCGGCGTTTTCCCCGGCGGGAGGAAGGCGCGCGCGGATGGAGAGATTGATGGGCCGAGAGGTTCGAAAGCCGCTGGCGGCATTGTTCGGCGGCCTGGTATCCGTAAAACGCAGACAGTTGGGGATGAGCCAGAAGGCTCTGGCCGGTCTGTTGGGAATAAGCCAGGAATCTCTGTCGCGCATGGAAACCGGGATGATCGCCCCGCGTTTTGAACGGCTTCAGGATTTTGCCGACGCCCTTGGGTGCGAAGTCGCGGATCTCTTCCGGCAGCCACGGGCTACGGAAGGACGAGCCGACGCCCTGGCGCGGACGATCCGCCCACTCTCCGAACAGGAGCAAAACAGCCTCCTGGAAATCATCATCGGCATAACCCGGATCGTCGCCGGCAGAAAACGCGGGTGAAGCCGCCGGGGGCAGCCCCACGGGGGCCGCTTTTCAGGAGCCGGGCGCGCAGGAGCCAGGCGCGGCGGGTTGCCGTTCCGGCTCCGGATTGACCTTAAAGGACAGTTCGGATAATTTTTAGAATTACAATTAACATGGGGGCTAAGACATGAAAACTTATGATGAGATGACGAGTGACGAACGTTTTGAGTTGTTTGATCAAATTTCAGCGGCCTTGGATGCTGGAGATCGAGATGAAGCAAGCAAACTGTTAAAAATAATCCCGGTTGAAGTGAATGCGGCGATAGCGATTGAAAGCGTTTTTGGAGAAGGGTATTTAAGAGATAATGGTTATAATATGAAAAAGGTTGATGCGCTCTATGCACAATGATTTTCTTTTCAATTTAGCTGGCAAAATTTTATCAAGTGAAAGTTCCAATGTCGAATTACACGAATCTAAACAATTCATAAAAAATGAGCAATTTCTTGCTGAGCTTGCCAAACAACTCAAAAAGATTGGGGAAAGTAAAGACTTAAATGCGATACTTGCCGCTGAGAAGATGATGCTCGGCATTGAAGAAAAGAACATAATGTCAAAAGAACATGCGGCGAGCCTTAGACGTGCTTTGATTCAATTTGATAATAGCAAAAACTCTCTTGAACTTATCGATGATAAATTAGCTTATTATAAAGCCAGCGCTATATACGCCGATACGAGGAATGATAGAAAAAACGGATTGCCAAGGGATAGTTTCCGTAAATTTATTGATAGCCAAGAAGCTAGAATAAAGAATAATTTAATTCATCCATTTTCTGATATGGATAAATTAGTTTTAGAAACAAGACTGAATAATTTAAAGATAGCTGAAAAAATTTATATTGAAAAACAAAAATATGTTTTATCTCTTGACGTTGCCGTTTTAGAAAAATCCGCCGACATTCGAAATTTACCTGTTGAAGACTTAGCAAAAAAATATCCAGATTGATTAAAGACGTCATTCCCCAGATAAAATCCCAAGCCTTGCGTATCAAAGCACAGGATTGCCCGCCTGAAATAGAGCGGGAAACCTTACGGGACCGCCCGCGCTTTACCCGGCCAGCCTGAAAATATCAAAGGCGGTGGCCAGGATCATCAGGCCGATGAGGAAGATGAAGCCGAAATGGGCGCAGACCGCCTGGATGCGATCCGGCACCGGCCGGCGGAAGATCGCTTCAGCCAGGTTGAAGAGGACGTGCCCGCCGTCCAGGGCGGGAATGGGCAGGAGGTTGAGCAGACCAAGGTTGATGCTCAAAAGGGCGGTGAGTTTAAGAACCCCCGTCAGGCCGGAGTGGGTGGCCTGCTGGTGCACGGTCTGGGCCACCAGCACCGGGCCGCCCAGGTTTTCGGCCAGGGGAAGCTCGCTGGTGAAAAGGCGGCGGATCAGATCCATAATGAACAGGGTCTTGCTCCAGGCCTCCTTGAAACCCTCCAAGCCGGCCCGGAAAAAGGAGGCCTCCACAAAGCCCCCTCCGGCGCTCAGCCCCAGAAGGTAAAACGTGCGCCCCCGTCCTTCTTCCCCGGCTTGCATGGCCATCGGGACCACTTGCAGGGCGCTCTCATTCCCCTCGTAACGGCGCAGCCGCACCTCCAGGCTACGGCCCTGGGAGTTCTGCACCTGGTAGCGCAAATCATCCCAGGAAAAAATACCCCGACCATTGACGGAGAGGAGCCGGTCGCCCGGCTGGAAACCGGCTGTCTCCGCCGGGCTTCCGGGCATTATCGCGCCCACTTCCGGCAGGATCAGGGCATTTCCGCCCCAGATAAGCCCCCAGTAAATAAACCAGGCCAGCAGGATATTGAAGAGCGGGCCGGCGATCACCGCCAGCAGGCGGGCGGCCGGGCCGCGGGCGGAGTAGCTTTCCTCCGGGGTAAAGGGCGCTTCCACCTCCTCGTCCCTGCGCATGCCCACCAAGTCCACATAGCCGCCCAAAGGAAAGATCCCAAGGCGGTAAACGGTTTTTTTCCCGGACCAGGAAAAGAGCGCCTTGCCGAAGCCTATGGAAAAGCTCTTCACCCCGATGCCCAAAAGACGGGCCGCCAGAAAATGCCCCAATTCATGGAAGAAGATCATGCCCCCCAGGACCAGGACAATGGCCAGGACGCCGCTCACCGGGAAACTCCGCGCCCGGACGCGCCCCGCTTACCGGCCAGATCGTCGGCTTTTTGCAAGAGAACCCGGCTCAGGTAATCCATGGAGGCGGAGGCGGCCTGCAGGCTCTGTCCGCCCCTTGGTCCGCGCCGGGCGGCCCAGTTGGCGATGTAAACCAGGCTGTCGTTATCCAGAAAACCTTCCTGCCCGCCGGCAACGGACAGGGCCACCTGTTCCCTGGCCTCGCGCAGGGCCAAGACCGCCAGGCGGTACTCTTCCCCGGCCTGGCTCACGGCCTCGGCGGCCAGACGGATGTTTTCCCTTTCCCCTTGCGCCAGGGCCACGTCCTGGCGGTAACTCGCTTCCAGCATACGGGCATTGGCCTCAAAACCAGCTTCTTCCGCCTGCCTGAGGACACGGATGCGCTCATGGGCCGAGCCGCTTTCGGCATAGGCCAGCAGGACCCGGCCCGCGGCCCTGGCATAGCGCGCGTAATAACGCAGCATGGAGATGATCTCCTCATCCCCCAGGCGGATCTCCCGGCCTCCGGCATTCCGGATCTGCCCGCCGGCGCTCTCCACCAGGCAGCCGGCCAGTTGGTCCGCATACATCCTGGTCAGAGCCGGAAGCATGTACGGATTGAAAACATAGTTAAGCAGGAGCCGGCGATCCCGATAAAAATCACGCCGCCCCTCGCGCGCGCGGGTTGATGTGAAGCTGGTCAGCGCCATTCCGTAGCGCTGGTTCACGGCGCTTAAGGAAGCCGTGCTGTTTTCCCTGTCCATGGCCGCGACATGGCTGCCGCGCGGCCAATAGTTGGCGGCCAGGAATTCCGCCAAATCCCGCACAAAATCGGCGGTAACCACGGCGTCCTCCCCGCCGGACACGCTTCCGGGCGCGCCGGTCCTGGACCTGTCCAGGGGAGCGGTATCCGTCTGGGTCACGGCGGACCTGGAAGGATGCACCGCGATGCCCACCGCGCTCGGCCTGCTGGACTCTTCCCTGACCGGCATGCCCACGGTATTGCCTTGCGCCTGGACGGGCGGGGGCATGGGGGCGCTGACCGCGGGCCTGGACGGCGCAACCGGCGGCAGGACTGGTTCCGCCGGATAAGGCAGAGGAAGATCCGGCGGATCTGAAACCTCGGCCGCTTCATCAGCCGCCGCTTCATCCGCTTCATCAGCCTCAGCATCCTCAGCAGCTTCCTCCGCCTCAGCAGCCTCAGCCGGAGGAGGCAAGTCCAGGGGTTCCTCCGGCGCGGACAGCTCAGGCGGAGGAGGAACCTGCCGGAATACCAGCTCAGGCGCATCGGTGCGGACGGCCCGCATGGGCGCGCCTTTCAGCGCCAGCTCCCTGATGGCCAGAAAAACAGCCGAAAGCAGCAGGGCGAGCAGAAACAGAAAAAGCAGCCAATAGCGCAGGGTTCCCTTCTTACGGACGGATTTCTCCCCAGGATGGATCGCCATGTCATTGCCCCGCAAATTCGCCGCTGAACACGATCTTGGCCGGGCCGCTCATGTAAACGCAGCCGTCCTCAGCCCAGTCCACCGCCAGCTCTCCGCCGCGCAGCTCGATCTCCGCCCGGCGCCCGGTCCAGCGATTCAGGGCGCAGGCCACCAACACGGCGCAAGCCCCGGTTCCGCAGGCCAGAGTTTCGCCGGACCCGCGCTCCCACACGCGCATCCGCACCCTCTCCCGGTTCAGCACCTGGATAAATTCAGTATTCACCCGCCTGGGGAAAATAGGATGGTGTTCAAATTCCGGTCCCAGGCTCTCCATCGGCAAATCCGCCAGATCCGGCCAGGGCAGCACCAGATGCGGGTTGCCCATAGATACGGCCGTTCCCCGGTAAACCTCGCCCCTTACCCGGATCTCACGGGCGATAAAATCCTCTCCTTCGGCCCGCATGGGAATATCTTCCGGCCTCAGCCCCGGACGCCCCATGTTCACCCGCACCTCTTCCACCTTGCCCCCACAGAGAAAAAGCCGCAAGAGACGCACCCCGGCCCTGGTCTGCAAACGGATTTCCGTCTTGCCGGTCAGGCCCTTTTCATAGACATATTTGCCCACGCAGCGCGCCGCGTTGCCGCACATATCCCCCTCGGAGCCGTCGGCGTTGAACATGCGCATTTGAAAATCCGCTTCCCCCGCCCTCTCCGGGTCCGGAGGCCCGATGATCACCAGGCCATCGCCGCCCACCCCGAAATGCCGGTCGCTCATACGCACGGCGAGAGCAGCCTTGTCTGCCAGCGGCCTCTCGAACTCTTCCACATAAATATAGTCGTTGCCCAGACCCTCCATCTTGGTGAAGGGAATGGGGCGCTCCGCCAAGTTTCCTTTCAGGTCCGCCGGGCGGACGGCAAAACGAAAATCCGCGGACATTCAGGCCTCCGGCTTGTCCGTTTCTTGCAAAAGCGGCGCGGACCCGGCCCGCCGCCGCTCCGCGGCCATAGCCTCTTCCAGGGCCTCTCCGGAACAGCCGCGGATCGCCCCGTAACGCGGCTTAAAAATACGCATCAGGATATAGCAGGCCACGGCAACCCCGCCCAAAGCCAATAAATTGCTCATGCCGGTTCCTTTGTCTGTGCCTTCTTTAATTACGCATTCAACGGCAAAATGCAAGAAGCCTTACCCCGGAAAGCGCTGGTAGATGAGGTCCAGCAGATCGCTGATCTCCGCCAGATGGTCAACCAGGACGGGATCAAAGTGCTGTCCGGCCTCCTGGCGCAGGTGGCCCAGCGCATCCTCAAAGGTCCAGGGCTTTTTGTAGCAGCGGGGGGAAACCAGGGCGTCAAACACGTCCGCTATGGCCGTGATCCTGGCCCCCAGAGGGATGTCCTCCCCGGAGAGCCTGCCTTCGTCTCCGCTTCCGGCGTAACCCCGGCCGTTCCATCTCTGGTGGTGATGCAAGGCGATGTCATGGGCCAGAACGGATATTTCCCCGTGGGCATCGTCCAGGATGGAGGCCCCCAATGCGGTATGCCCGCGCATGATCCCGAACTCCTCCTCGTTGAGAGCGCCCGGTTTTTTCAGGATGGCCTCGCTGATGCCCACCTTGCCGATGTCATGCAGCATGGCCGCCAGACGCAGGTTGCCCTTTTCCTGGCGCACAACGTCCGGAATATGCCCGCGCCTGACCGCCCAGGCATGGTACAATTCAGCCGCGATGGCTCCCACCCGTTCCGCATGCGGCCCGGTTTCCGAGGGGTCATGCACCGCCGCCATGCGCAAGATGCCGTAAATACCCCTTTTTTCCGCCTCGTTGAGTTCCAGAATGCCCGACACCTCCCGCGCCATCATGCGCGTGTCGTTTTCCATATGGGTATTGAACGGGCAAGGATTATGCCTCCGCGAATCCAGGCTGTTGATCAGCTGCAGCACCCCCAGGGCGCGGCCCCGGCGATCCAGAAAAGGCAGAGTCAGCATGGACCTGGTCACAAAGCCGGTTTTCAGGTCAAAGGCGTCGTTGAAGGAGTAAGGCGCGCCCTGCGGAAGCGCGCGCACGTCCGCCAGGTTCAGGGATCGGCCGGTGGAGGCCACATATCCGGCAATGGATTTTTCCGAAACCGGCATGCGGATGGCGGCGTAGGCATGACGGTGCGCTTCATTGGCCGGGAAGAGGCTGTCGTTATGCGTATAGGCGAACACCAGTTCCTGCCCCTCCCGCAGATAGATGGTTCCGGCGTCGGCCCTGGTTATATCCCTGGCCATGGCCAGAATGCGATCCAGCAAGGCATTGAGATCCCGGTAGCCGGAAATTTCCTTTATGAAGCCGGAAAGACGATTGCTCACCCGTAAAGTCCTGTCCATATTTTTCTCCTTGTGCTGATATGCCGTGGACCGCTTCCCCCCGGCTACTTGGCCGAAAGCTCCCACACCCCGGTCCATTCCGCGTCCGGAGCCGCCGGGAAGCCGGTCTCCATAATTTCAAGGCAGCGCCGCAGGTAAGCGGCGGACGGCGGATCTTCCGCCGCCAGGGGCGCGAAAAGATCCCTGGCCGCCGGCAGATCCCCGGCCTGAAAGCAATGGAGGGCCGCGGCGAAATCCTCCAGCAGTCCGGCCCTGGCTTCGGCCTCGGCCGGACGCAGGGGTTCGAACACGCGCCCGGCCTCCCTGCGCCCCATCACCCGGAGCAGGCCCAACTCCCTTCCGGCAAATTCCGTACCCTGAAGCGGCTTTTTCCGCAAGTCAAAGGCTCCGGCAGCCTCAAAGGCGGCCTGGGATACGATGACCCTGGTGCCGAAAACCTTGTTGGCCCCTTCCAGGCGTGAGGCCAGGTTCACCGCGTCCCCCAGCATGGTGTAATCAAAACGGGACCGCGAACCCAGGTTGCCCACCACCGCCGGGCCGGTGTTCAGGCCGATGCGCATGACCAGCGGCCGTCCGGCCAGGGCCTGAAAACGCCGCCGGCCCGCCTCCAGGGCCTCCTGGCAACGCAGGGCGGCGCGCAGGGCGCGGGCCGCATGGTCGGCCTGTTCCTGGGGCGCGTTCCAGAAAGCGATAATGGCATCGCCTTCGTATTTGTCAATGGTGCCGCCCTCCTCCAGGATAACGTCCGACATCAGGGAAAGATACTCGTTGAGCAGCATGGTCAGATCCTCCGGCGCAAGCCGTTCGGATATGGCGCTGAAGGACTCCAGGTCGGAGAAATATATGGACAGGAGGCGTCTTTCCCCTCCCAGCTTCAGCCTTCCCGGCTCCCGGATGATCTGGCTGATCACCTCCGGGCTGAGGTACTGGCTGAAGGCGCTTTTGAGGAAACGCCGCTGCCGGCCTTCGGTGGCGTAGGCCAGGAGTATGGACAGGGCCAGGGAGAGAAAAACCGCGAGCAGGATTGGGGCCAGGGGCAACTGGAAGGAGGCGCGGTAAGCGGCCAGGCTCAAGGCCGGGGGCGCGGCCAGAAAGGCCGGGACCAATATGAGCAGATGCGCCAGCCGCTTGCTCCGCAGGGCGAAAAAAGCCGCCGCCAAACTGAGAATGCCGGCCAGGGCGAAGGTCAGCCAGGAAGGGACAGGACTTATGAAATCGCCGGCCAGGAAGTTATCCAAGGCCGTGGCGTGCAGTTCCACCCCGGCAAAGCTCCCGTCCGTGGGCGACGGCCGCAGATCCAGGAGGGCCGGGGCGGTGAAGCCGAAAAGAACATGCCGGCCACGGAATTCCTCCGGGGAAATGACCGGCTCCAGCCCCTCGCGCAGGCGCAATTCGCTCTGGATGACAGCGGCGGCGCTGAAGGCGGCATGGGTTCCGCTCCTGCCCCGGAAGTTAAGGATGGCCCGGCCTCCAAGCTCCAAAGGGGCGTCCAGCGGGATATACGTTTCCCGCCAGGACGAAAGCGCCCCGGAAGAATCTTCCGGATCGGCGGCGGAACGAATGAGCAGGGTATTATTATCCTGGCGCGAGACCAGGCTCCCCGGCCTGTTCAGCAGATAGGCGGCCAGGGCCAGGGAGGGCGCGGGTTTCCCGTCAAAAAAGGCCAGGGGGGACAGGGCGCGGAAGATGCCGTCCGCGTCCGGCGACTGGTTCACCACGCCCAGGGCGGAAGCCCCGGACAAAAGCTCCGGGGTGGGGAAGCCGGCCCTGGACTGGACGCGCCCCGGCGGCAGATCTCCCAGCCGCCAGTCCACGGGCAGATCCGGGGCCTCCCCCGGCCAGGAGGCGCTCTGCCCCTCACCCAGCACAAAAGAGAGGATCAGCCGGCCATTGCCCAGCCCGGCCAGGGCCAAGGCGCGGTCATCCTCCACCCCGTACAGCGAGGATTCGGAAAAAAGCACGTCCAGGGACAGGCCGGCCGCCCCGGCCCGGCGGCAAAAATCCAGGATCAGGCCATAGACCTCGCGCGGCCAGGGCCAAGACAGGCCGTTTTCCCGCGCCCCCCAGTCCAGGCTGCTCTGATCCAGCTCAATAACGCGAATATGCTCCGTGAAGGCCGAGGGACGGGCCAGGAGGCGCACGCGCGCGTCCCAGCTCTGCCATTCCAAGGTTCGCAGGAGGCCCGCGCCCTGCGCTCCAAAGGCCAAGCCCAGGGCCAGCACACCGCAGATCAGGGTTTTGGCTGTTCCGCCGCCCATCTCCAGGTCACCCGGATCGCCTGATCACCTGGCGCTGTAAGCGCCCAGCGCGGCCTGGAAACGGGCGCGCCGCGCCGCCGTATCCGGAGCGGACGCGGCCATGCCGCCCTTCAGAGCCTCCAGGCGCTGGACAGCGGTGGGATGGGTGCTGCCGAACCCGGCGCTGCCCGCCGGCACCTTGCGCCGCATGCTCTCCAGCACGGCATGGAGCGAACGCGGATCATAACCGGCCTGGGCCAGAATTTCCACAGCCGCGGCGTCCGCGGCGTATTCCTGGCTGCGCGAATAGCCCCTGGTCATCAGCGTATTGGCAATATCGCCGACGGAATCGGAAAAAGCGCGCAAAAGCTCCGGGTTGACCCGGCCTCCGGCCTGCCGCACGGCGGCATCCTTGCCGGCCTTGGCCAGAGTCTCGCTCAGCTTGGCGTTGCGAATCGCCCCCACCGCATCCCTATTCTGGACATGGGCGATCTCATGGGCCAGGACCGCGGCCAGTTCACCCTCGCCGGACAAAAGGCCGATCATGCCCTTGGTGACGAAAATAAAACCGCCGGGCGCGGCAAAGGCGTTGACCTCCGGCGAGTCCAACAGGAAAAAGTGATAACCCACAAAGGTTTCCGGCATGGCGGAATACAGGGACAACCCCTGGCCCAGGCGATTGAGATAAATATTGGCCTTTTCATCGTCTCCGGCCGGGTAACGCGAGAGGATCTGCGCGCCCACGGCCCGGCCCAGGTAATATTCCTGTTCCGGGGTCATGTCCGCCGCCGCCACTTCCTGGATCACCTCCCCCGTCTGCCTGAGCGTATCCGCGCCGCCGGGGACCTTGGCGACAAGATCCTCGGGCAGCATGGAGATAAGGTCGTTCATGACGCAGGCGGAAAGAGACAGGGACAACAAAGCCAACGGCAAAAACAAGCGGCGCTTCATTGCCCCCTCCCCGCGGACAGAAAGGCCGCGTTTTCCTCAGGCGCGTAACTGTAACGCAGCATCTTATCCACCCCGGCATAGCCGTTGGGATTACCCCTGCGCCAACCCTGCTCCGTCTCCTTGTCAAAACCCTTGCCGGCCATGCTCACCGTGCGCTCGTCCGTCCGCGCCGCCGCGTCCCGCGACCCGGAGAAGAGGTTCAGCCTGTTTTCAGCCGCCGCGCTCTTGTGCAGCCAGCCCTGGCCGGCGGATCCGCTCACCAGAAACCAGGGGCCGCGCTCTTCCCGCACCGTGACCTTTTGCCCGTTGGATACGGAGACCACCGGCTTGCCAGTGAAAGAAGGCGCGTCCCTGAGCTGGGCGTTCTGCACCTGGATCACCAGTTCCTTCCCGGCGGCCGAGACCGCCACCGCCGACAGGAGCAAAATCAGCAGGGGAATAAACATGGAGTAAGCCTTACGCATGATCTGAATCCTCCGTTTGAGGCGTTGTCCACACGAAATTCACCAGGACCGCCCCAGTCCAAGCTGGTGCAAAAAAGCCGGATCTTCAGGCCAGTTTTCCCTAACCTTGACCCAGAGTTCCAGGTGAACCTTGCTTTGCAGCAGGGCGGCCAGTTCCTGGCGGGCGCTCTGCCCCACGATCTTGAGGTTTTTGCCTCCCTGGCCGATGACCATGCCCTTGTGCGATTCCCGTCCAACATAGATGACGGCGCTGATACGGGTGAGACCGGGATCTTCCTGCCAGCTTTCGATGTCCACGGCCGTAAAATAGGGCAATTCCTGGCGCAGTCCCAGGAAAAGCTTTTCCCGGACAATCTCCGCGGCCATGAAACGCAGGGACAGGGTGGAGAGCTGGTCTTCCGGGAACTGGGCTTCCCGTTCCGGCAGCCTGGCCTTGAGTCCGGCCAGAAGCGCCGGCAGTCCGTCCTTGAGCAGGGCGGACACCGGAAAAATTTCCGCGCCGGGCAGTTGGGCGTTAAGCTTTTCCAAAAGCGGAAGCAGACGGGATTTATCCCCCAGCAAATCCGCCTTGTTCACGGCCAGGAGCAGGGGGCGCTTTTCGGAGCGCAGGGAGGACAGCAGGGGCTTCAGGTCGTTATCCAGAAAATCCGGCCGCCGGGCGTACATATCTCCGTCCAGGATGAGCAGGAGAATGTCGGCCTGCTCCATGGCCTGCCAGGCCGCCTGCAGGAGCAGGCGGTTCATCTTGCCGTGCTGCTGGTGCACGCCCGGGGTATCCATGAAGATGATCTGGGCCTCCCGGTCCGAGAGGATGCCGGTGATCTGGTTGCGCGTGGTCTGCGGCCTGGGGGTGACGATGGCGACCTTCTGCCCCAGGCAACTATTCAGAAAGGTGGATTTGCCGGCATTGGGCGGACCCATGATGGCCACCCAGCCGCAACGGAAATTGCCGGATTTCAAGATGCTTCCCCTACCCTTCGGCGGACTTGCCCAGATCAAAGGCATCGTGCAAGGCGCGCACGGCCAGTTCAATGTATTTTTCCTCAATCAGGCAGGAGATCTTGATCTCCGAGGTGCTGATCATCAGGATATTGATATTTTCCCGGGCCAGGGTTTCAAAGGCCCTGGCGGCAACGCCGGAATGGTTGCGCATGCCCACGCCGATAAGGGATACCTTGCAAACATTGGCGTCATGCAAGACCTCCATGCCCGGCATCCGGGCGCGCTTTTCCTCCATCACGGCCAAGGCCTCAGGCAGATCCTTGCGCGAGATGGTGAAGGTCATGTCCGTCACCCCGTCGCGGCTGGGATTTTGCACAATCATGTCCACGGTTATGCCCGCCTGGGCCAGGGGGCCGAAAATGCCCGCGGAAACGCCGGGACGGTCCGGGCAGGCGCGCAGGGTGATGCGGGCCTGGTCTTTATCCTGGGTGACGCCGGAAAGAAGCGCTTGTTCCATTTTTTTCACCTCTTTAATGAGCATGGTGCCCTTGGCCGTGGTAAAGGTGGAGCGCACATGCACGGGCACGGAATATCTCCGGGCGAATTCCACGGAGCGGATCTCCAGCACCTTGGCCCCCATGCTGGCCATTTCCAGCATTTCGTCATAAACGATGTAATCCAGCTTGCGGGCATTGGAGACAATGCCGGGATCCGCAGTATAGACCCCCTCGACATCCGTGTAAATTTCACACATCCCGGCCTTGAGGACGGCGGCCAGCGCCACCGCCGAGGTATCGGAACCGCCCCGGCCCAGGGTGCTCACCCGGCCGGACGGGCTGATCCCCTGAAAACCGGCGACCACCAGCACATCATACTCTTTCAGCCAGGCGCGCAGACAATCCGCGTCAATGGAGCGGATCCTGGCCTTGCCGTATTCTTCGTCGGTCAGGATGGGAATCTGGAAACCAAGGACCGAACGGGCTTTAAGGCCTTCATCCCGCAGCAGCATGGCAAAAAGAGCGGCGGAGGCCTGTTCCCCGGTGGATATCAGGACATCGCGCTCCGCCGGATCCGGGTTGAAGGACCACTCTCCGGCCAGGGCCAGCAGCCGGTTGGTTTCGCCGGCCCGGGCCGAAAGCACCACCACCGCCTTATCCGCCCCGGACAGACCCAGCTTGACCCTCTCCCGCACCAGGCGCATGCGCTCCAGGTCCGCCACGGAAGTTCCGCCGAATTTCTGCACCAGGATATTCATATTTGTCCTTATATGAAGGGGCCGGCGACTCCAAAAGCCCCCTCGTTAATTTTCAAGCCCGCGCCTGAAAAACAGATGATTCTTTCCGCAATTTTTCCAGAAGCAGGGCCGCAACCGCGCCACCGGCCTCAAAGACAGCCCTGCGATCATTTTGCTGTCCTGTCAAGCGGCAAAGAAGGTAATCCGGCGGGATCAGGGCCAAAGGCAATTTTTCCGGCCATTCCAGGGCCAGGAGGATACCGGGTTTCAGGCTGTCTTCCAGGCTCTCGGCCAGCCCTTCATCCACCAGGGCTTGTTCGCCGGGCAGACGGTAGAGGTCAAAATGCCGCAGTTCCGGACGGGTCGGGTAAACATTGCACAAGGTAAAACTGGGGCTCATCACCTCGGCCTCTTCCCCGCCGGGCAGATGTTCCGCCAAAAAACGGACAAGGGTGGTTTTGCCGGCACCCATTTCCCCATGCAGCAACAAGGGCAGGGGGGAAGAGACCAGGATCGCGGCCAGGGCTTGTCCAAGCCGCCGGGTATCTTCCAGGCCGGAAAGGATCAGGGAAAGGGTTGTCATAATTCCACGGGGGCCAGGAGTTCTTTCATGGCTTCCGGCAAGGCCCCGGCGAGGTCCGAGGCCAGTCCGCCGCCGGCCGGCCAGAGGCGGGCGAGGATCCGGCCGGCCCGTCCGTGCAGCCAGGACCCCAAAGCCGCAGCCTCTTCACCGCTGAAGGCGCGGGCCAAGAGCGCGGCGATCACCCCTGAGAGAACATCGCCGCTGCCGGCCACGGCCAGACTGGGTTCAGCCAGGGGCAGCAGGCTCAGGGGCGCGCCCCGGCGGGCGACAAGCGTGCCAGGGCCTTTAAGCAACACGGCGGCGGCGGTGCGGGCGCAGATCCGCTCCAAGGCGGCCTCGCGCCCGGCCTGTTCTTCCAGGTCGGCCAGGCTGAAGGGCCGGAAACCCTCCTGATGGGGCAGCCCTTCCAGCAGGCGGATCATCTCGCCGGGATGGGGAGTGAGCACATCTTCCGGCCGCAGATCCTCCAGGGGGAAAGAGCCGCCTGGAGGCGGACGCAGGGCGTCCGCGTCCAGGACCATGGGAGGTCTGCCGGGCAGGTTAAGCGCGGCCCGGAGCAGGTCCGGCCCGGCTTCTCCCAGACCAGGCCCCAGGACCAGGGCGGCGTTTTCTCCCAGGCGCAGGACTTTTTCAGCAAGCGCGGACCAGGTCCGGCCTTGCAGGGCCGCCTGCCAGTCATCCGCCTCCAGGGGCAGGGTCATGATCTCAGGATAATGCTTGCGCCAAGGCATACAATAAGGCGCGGGAGCGGCCAGGGTGACCAGGCCGGCCCCGGCGCGGGCCGCGCCCAGGGCGCTGAGCAGGGGAGCGCCCTCCAGCCCGGAAGACCCTCCAAGAACAATGATTTTGCCCTTGCGGCCCTTGTGGGCGTAAGGTGAAACAGGCGGCAGGACGCCCTTGGCGGGGCGGATGAGCCGCCGGAGCGGGGGGTTTTCGCTGGGAATTTTTGACGGCAGGCCGATGTCGCGCACCTTAAGTTCGCCGGTATGCCGGGCGGCCCACGGCAGACAGAGGCCGGGTTTGGGAGCGGCAAAGGCCACGGTGAGATCCGCCCGGACGGCATCGGGTTCCGGACGGCCGCTCAGGGCCCCCAGGCCGGAAGGCAGATCCAGGGCCAAGATAAAGGCCTTCTTCCGACGGTTTATTACCCTGACCAGATCCAGGATCCGGCCGGCCAAGGGTCCGCGAAAACCCGCGCCCAGCATGGCGTCCACGATAATTTCCGCCGCGTCCGGCACTTTCAGCGGGGTGGAGGGGATCTCCCGCGCCTCCACCCCGGCGGCCACGGCCGCCCGCAGATGGAAAAGAGCCGGGCCGGAGTATTGATCCGGCGGGACCAGGGTGAGCGCCCGGACCGCGCAACCGGCGTTATGCAGGTAGCGGGCCAGGACCAGCCCGTCCCCGCCGTTGTTGCCCTTGCCGGCCAGCACCAGGACGCGATCCCCGGCTTTCAGGCCGCGCGTTTCCTGTAAAGCCAGAAAGGCTTCCCTCCCGGCGTTCTCCATGAGCAGGTTAGGAGGAAGCCCGTATTCCTCCCCGGCCAGCCTGTCCCATTCGGCCATTTCCTCCGGCGCGGGCAGGGGCATGAAAAGCCGTCCGGGCACCGGCTATTTCCCCAGCACTTCCATGGTGACGCTGGCGATCTCCAATTCTTCGTTGGTGGGGACGACCAGCGCCTTGACCCTGGATTCTTCCCGGCTGATCACACGGGGTTCCGGGCTGCGGATCTTGTTTTTTTCCAGGTCCAGAAGCACCCCCCAGCTTTCCAGCCCTTCCAGGCTGGACCTGCGGACATCCGGGTCATTTTCGCCTATGCCTGCGGTAAAGGCCAGGGCGTCCACCCTTCCCAGGCAGGCCCAGAGCGCGCCGATCTGCCGCCGGATGCTGTAACAGAGCATTTCAAAGGCCAGTTGGGCCTTGGGGTCGCCATTTCCCCTGGCGCTATGCACGTCGCGCATGTCGTTAAGGCCGCACAGGGCCTTCAGGCCGCTCTCCTTGTTCAGGAGGCGGTCCACCTCGGCCGCGGCGTAACCCTTGGAAACCAGGAAAGGCACCACCGCCGGGTCCACATCGCCGCAACGGGTTCCCATGATGGTTCCGGCCAGAGGGGTGAAACCCATGCTGGTATCGACGCTCACCCCGCCCTGGACGGCGGTCAGGGAACAGCCGTTGCCCAGATGGCAGGTGATCAGGTTGAGATCTTTCAGGGGGCGTCCCAAAACCAGGGCCGCCTGCCGGCTCACAAACTTGTGCGAGGTTCCGTGAAAGCCGTAACGCCGGATGCCCAGGTCCGTGTAAAATTTTTCCGGTATGGCGTAGCGGAAGGCCTTGGCCGGCATGTCCGCGTAAAATTCCGTATCAAAGACCGCCACCGAAGGCGCGTGGGGGCAAAAAGCCTGAGCCACCTCAATGCCTTGCAGGTTGGCCGGGTTATGCAAGGGGGCCATATCCGCCAGGCGGGCGATGACCGCCTTTTCAGCTTCGCCTACCACACAGGCCCGGCGCATGGCCTCCCCGCCCTGCACCACCCGGTGCCCCACGGCCTTGATCTCGTCAACCCGCTCGATAACGCCGTGCTCCGGGTGCATAAGCACGGCCAGCACCGCCCGGAAGGCCGCCCGGTGATCCGCGCAGCCTTCTTCCAGCTTTACGCTCCGCGTCTCTCCGTCCGGCAGGTATTTTTTGTGGGCAAGCGGGCTTTGTCCTTCGCCGATGCGCTCCACCATCCCGGAACAGAGCAGCCGGCCGCCGCCCCCCCCGCTTTCCATATCCAGAAGCTGGTACTTGAAAGAGGAACTGCCGCAATTCACTACCAAAACAATCATCTTTCGTCCGCCTTGTAGGTTCTCCGCCGGATGGCCGGAGAAGCTTAAGGGAAAACAATCCCCGTTGTCCTGAGGCGTCTATATAACATAGCCGGATACAGGGCAAGCCGCGCCGATCAGCCCGCCTGCCGAGGATGATACATATTGCGGCAAACCCTGACGCGCCTGGATTTGCGATCATGTTCCATATTAGCACTTGTCAAAATAACTAGATATTTAGTCAAATTCATAATATATTTTTTTGAAAGCAATATAAACGGAAGTAAGCCGCAAATATAAATCACTAACCCAATTAATGATGGACGTTGGCACAAATATATGACGCGTAATATAGTATTTTTTTTCGCCGGACGTAGAAGAACAAAAATATTCACGCGGAGAATAACCACATATTTTACTCAAAATATGCCAACGATGTTATTTACTCCATTTATCAAAATAATTTTGTCTCCGTTACATTCGGTATTTTATGGTTTTGACATAAAAAATAGTAACCTTATGCGTTATCTTAATAAGCATTTCCCTAGTGTTTTAATGCGAGTTTTTATGCTTGGCGATACCATAAGTAAACAATTAAATGACAAATACACCATATCCGCCACAAATATAGTGCATATTCAAAATTCAATTGTTATTATCAACAAAAATCTTATCAACAATAAACAAGCCCTCACTATACTTAAACGCAATAATAATATTTTGCTTTCTGATTTTATAGATTGTATTGTTAATCCACAAAATATCACATATTGTGACGGCCTTATATGTTGTTCACACAAAGCATTGGAATATTTTAGGCAAAATTTTCCTGATACGCCAACTTATTTCGTTCAACACGGGATAGACCAACGCATTGGAATAATAAACCCATCTGTTGATTATTTTTCCCCCTACTATTTTGGATCCATAGAAAATATTTTACTTTTTGACTCTGTTAAATCAATATTGAATATTGTATATACAGATTCTAAATGCCTCCTCGATAACAATTGGCATACACATCTACATAAATCAAATTTTCACTATGCTGTTCGTCCTCCTAAAGACAAAGGCATGTACAAACCTTTCCTTAAAGGTTTTACCGCCGCCGCCTGCAATTCAAATATCCTAGTACACGCTGATGACGGCGATGCCTTATACTATCTTGGCGAAGACTATCCTTACTTGATCAAAGAAGAGCTTTGCGAAGAAGTTGTACTGCGTTACATGCGGCAGGCCAAGGCCGAATTCGGCACGGAAAAATGGCGTTACGGACTGGAAAAAATGGGCAAACTGCGTGAACTCTGTAGCGAACAAACCATGGTAAGACAATTTTGGGATATGATTCAACACGTTACTGCCTGCAAAGAACATATTTCTTAAATATATAAGCCTCAAATTTAGAAAATAATATATAGTTAAGCGCGCATGAACCCGCGCTTCCGCCCGGCCTTGCCAAAAAACAAGGTCCCGCGTAAGGTGTGCCAGGATGAAACCGCCATCGGCGCGCCCATCCGGAAACGGATTATGAAGTTATACTCCTGGAATGTAAACGGCTTTCGCGCCCTCTGCGCCAAACCGGACTGGCGCCGCTTCATGGCGGCGGACGCGGATATTATCGGTCTGCAGGAAACCAAGGCCGAAGAGGAACAGGTCCCCCCCGCCGAACGCCGACCCGAAGGCTGCCATGCCTATTGGCTCTCCGCCGTCCGGCGGGGCTATTCCGGGGTGGCCGTGTTTTCAAGGCCCGAACCATTGGCGGCCACACGCGAACTGCCCCTTCCGGCCTGGCAGGGCGAGGGGCGCCTGCTGCATCTGGAATACCCGGCCTTTCATTACCTGAACGTGTATTTCCCCAACGGGCAAAACGGAGAAGAGCGCCTGGCCTATAAAATGGGCTACTACGGCGCCTTTCTGGATTTCGCCCAAACCCTGCGGCGGAATAAGCCCCTGGTGGTCTGCGGTGACTTCAACACCGCCCACCGGGCCATTGACCTGGCCCGGCCCAAGGAAAATGAGAATACTTCAGGTTTTCTGCCGCAAGAGCGGGCCTGGCTGGACAAATTCACGGACGCCGGCTTTGTGGATACCTTCCGCCTGCTGCACCCGGAAGAGGCCGGGGCCTATTCCTGGTGGTCCTTCCGCATGCGGGCCAGGGACAGGAATGTGGGCTGGCGCATTGATTATTTCTTCGTTTCCGCCGAACTGGCTCCCAAGGTGCGCCGGGCCTGGATCGAACCCGGAATTACCGGCTCGGATCACTGTCCTGTCGGCCTGGAACTGGACCTTTGAGTTGGAGCTATAATGCAGGATGATTTTGACGTATTGATTGTCGGGGGCGGTCCGGCCGGACTTTTCGCGGCCTATTGGCTGCTGCTCAATACCTCCTTGCGGGTCTGCCTGGTGGATCGCGGTTTGCCTGTACGGGAGCGGCGTTGTCCCCTGGTCTTAAAGGCCCAGGCTCCGGGACGGAAATCTCCCCCGAAAAACCTTGAGGAATCATCCCCCCGGGTGGCCCCGGCCAACCAATGCCTGCACTGCAAGCCGGCCTGCCATATCCTCTACGGCCTTGGCGGGGCCGGACTTTTTTCCGACGGCAAGCTGAATTTCATCCACAAGCTTGGCAAAAGCGATTTAACGCAGTTCATGCCCGTTCCCGCGGCCATCAGCCTGATCGAGGAAACCGAAGGCATCTTCAACCGTTTCGGGATGGACGGACCGGCCTACCCCAGCGACAAGGCGGCGGCCGAAAACCTGCGCCAGCAATCCAGAATCCAGGGTCTGGACCTCCTGCTCATCCGCCAGAAGCACCTGGGCAGCGATATTTTGCCGGCGCACATTGACCGGATGTGTTCCTTTCTGCTGGAGGCCGGCCTGGAACTGCGAACCGGTGAAAACGTGCTGGAAATCACCTCGGAAGACGGGCGCGTGCGCGGCGCGCGCACCGACAAGGGCGATATCCGGGCCAAGGCGGTCATCCTGGCCCCCGGACGGGGCGGCGCGGACTGGATGATGAGCCTGGCTTCACGCTTCAAGCTCCGGATCAGCCAGCGGGACATTGAGGTGGGCGTGCGGGTGGAAGTGCCCAGGGAAATCCTGGAGGCGATCACCGGGATCATCTACGATCCGACCTTTTTTGTGCGCACCGGCGGCCACGACGATCCGGCCAGAACCTTCTGCACCAACCCGGCGGGTTTCGTCAGCCTGGAAAATTACGCCAAATTCGTCTGCGTCAACGGCTACTCCCTTAAACACAGCAAGTCCGACAATTCCAATTTCGCCTTTCTGTCCAAGGTCATCCTGGCTGACCCGGTGTCCAACAGCCACAACTACGGCGAGGCCATCGGCAGCCTATCCGCGCTCATCGGCGGCGGCAAACCCCTGCTGCAGCGTTTCGGAGATCTCAAGCGCGGACGCCGCTCCACCTGGCAACGCATCCAGGACAGCCGCCTCGTCCCCACCCTGCGGGAGGTCACCCCGGGCGACATCAGCCTGGCCCTGCCGGGCCGCATCCTCAATAACCTGGTGGACGGGCTGGAGCAGCTTAACAAGATCATACCGGGGGTGACCAACGAGGAAACCCTGCTCTATGCCCCGGAAATAAAATTCTTCTCCTCCCAGGTGAAAACCAATGAACACCTGGAGACTTCCGTGGGCGGACTCTTTGTGGCCGGCGACGGCCCGGGCGTCTCCGGCAACATCGTGGCCGCTGCGGCCACCGGCCTCATCCCGGCCAAAAGAATCGGGGAAGTTCTGCGGCCAGCGCGGACGATCTGACATTTCGGAGCTTTCCAGGTGGCTGAAAAAGAAAAAAGAATCCTGGTGGACATGTCGGCCACCCTCCTGCATCACGGGCATGTGCGCCTTTTGCGCGCGGCGGCTGCCTTGGGACGGGTGGTGGTGGCCCTGACCACGGATGAGGAAGTGGAAAGGACCAAGGGCTATAAACCGGAACTTTCTTATGACGAACGCCGGGAAATCCTGGAAAGCATCCGCTATGTGGATGAAGTCGTGCCCGGCCCCTGGCTGATTGACGAAGATTTCCTGCGGCGGCACCGCTGCGATCTCCTGGTGCACGGCGCGGATAATTCCAACCTTGTCCCGGAGGAAAAACTGGCGGTCTTTCCCCGGACCGAGGGCATCAGCAGTTCTGATTTGCGCCGGCGGGCGCTGGACGCGCTCACCTCCGCCAACCTGAACCGCGATCCGGACGTTCCCCCCGTCCGCCCATCGAAGCCCTAAAAAAGAGTTCCATCCGAAATGATAAAACAACTGAAGATCCTGTTTCCGGCAATTCTTTTCTCGCTGGCTTTTCCTTCTCAAGCCCTGGCTTACCTGGATCCCGGCACAGGCAGCATGCTGGTTTCCGCCCTGGTGGGGCTCGCGGCTACCCTGTTCTTCCTGCTGAAAAGTTCCTGGTACAAGCTCCTGTCCCTGTCTTACCGCCTTCTGGGACAGAGTCCGCCCCAAAGTCCAGGCGGCCTGGTCTTTTACTCCGAAGGGCGGCAGTACTGGACTACCTTCCAGCCGGTGCTGGAAGAGCTTGAGGCCCGCGGCGAAGCCGTCCTTTACCTGAGTTCTGATGAACAAGATCCCGGGCTGCGCCGGGCATGGCGGCATATTTCCACCCGTTGCCTGGGCATGGGCAACCGTGGGTTCGCGGCCT